>DATNOW010000928.1:0-2253 GCA_036703515.1 Chroococcidiopsis sp. | reverse complement strand
GCTATTTAGACCAATCAATCCTGTTAGTGCTAGCCCTCATAGATTTGCGATCGCCTCCTTTTAACCCAGGGATGCAAATGGCGATTGCCCCCAATAGACGGAGGATTGTGGGGATCGTGAGTGGGGTTTGCTCTATGGCCAACTCGTCTACGGATTTAACGCAAGATTCAGCCAGAAATCCAGCCATCGGCAGCGTCAATGCCGTCGCTGAAGTGATAGAACATTTACCCAGAGCTTGTCAAAAGCTCGATAGTTTTAGATTGTTTTAAGATTTTTTGAAAGACGTAGGGATTTAACGGTGCGGATTGTGATTTAAATCCCCGTAAGGATTAACGAACTATTGCGATCGCACCTGTAGATTTGAGAATGAATTTGGAATTAGAGATTAGGTTTCATTCGTTACGAGACATTTGTTATTGGTCACGGGTCGCTGGTCACTAGTTAGAGGTTATGGATCAAGGGGCATCGGGTCTCTGCGAGTGTGCCCCACTCCGCTTTTAACTCTAAAGTTTCCACCGATCGGATTTGACCCTGATTTTCCGCAGATTTTAAGGACTTGGCATGGATTCTTCCTCGCGCATTGACTCAAACCGGCTATCAACTGTCGAACCGTTGACTACTTCGCTCCCCTTTGTTGATCCCCGACTTGATCCCCATGGGCTAATGGCAGAGGGCGATCGCCCCCGGCAGGGGCACGGTCATGGCAACCATCATGGCGGCAGTCACGGCCACGATAGCGATGCCGAGCACGGCCCGCTCAACGTTGCCACAGGCGTGTATGTGACGGTGCACGGTCACTTCTATCAGCCGCCGCGCGAAAATCCTTACCTCGATGCGATTGAGCGGCAGCCTAGCGCCTCTCCCTTCCACGACTGGAACGAGCGCATCCACCACGAGTGCTATCGCCCCAATGCCTTTGCCCGGATTTTGGACGAGCATGGGCAGCTAGTGGGGATCGTCAACAATTACGAATACATGAGTTTCAACATCGGCCCGACGCTGATGAGCTGGCTAGAACGCTACGATGTCGAAACCTACCAGCGGATTATTGACGCCGACCGCCGCAGTTGCGATCGCCTCAATGGGCACGGCAACGCGATCGCCCAGGTTTACAACCACATCATTTTGCCCCTGGCTAACGAGCGCGACAAATATACCCAAATTCGCTGGGGCAAAGAAGACTTTCGCTCGCGGTTTGGGCGTGAACCCGAAGGCATGTGGCTAGCGGAAACGGCGGTTGACTATCCCACCCTAGAGGCCCTAGTCGACGAAGGGATTCGGTTTATTGTGTTGGCCCCGTCGCAGGCGTTGCGCTGTCGCCCCCTACCCAGCGTCGCCCCACCGGGAGCGCAGTGGACGGAAGTTGGGGGTGGGCAGATTGACCCCACCATGCCCTACCGCTGCTTTTTGGCGGACGGCCGCTCGATTGATATCTTCTTCTACGATGGCCCGATCTCGCGCGATATGGGCTTTAACGACGTGCTGGCCTCGTCTCAGCACTTTGCCGGGCGAATTGGGCAAGCGGTGCGCGGGGATCATCGCCCGTCGCAGTTGCTCTCGGTCGCGACCGATGGCGAAACCTTTGGGCACCACCGGCATGGAGCTGAGAAGGCCCTGGCCTATGCCTTTGCCGTCGAGTTTCCGCAGCGGCAGTGGACGGTGACAAATTTTGCCCACTACCTCAGCCTCAAGCAGCCGCAGTGGGAAGTGGAGCTGAAGCCTGTAACGGCCTGGAGCTGCGCCCATGGCGTCGGGCGCTGGCAAGACGACTGCGGCTGTGGCGGCGGCGGCGGCTGGCACCAAAAGTGGCGCAGACCCCTGCGCGACACCCTAGACTGGCTGCGCAATCAGCTCAGTGCGGTCTATGAAAATGCAGGGCGATCGCTACTGCGTGATCCCTGGCAGGCCCGCGATGAATATATCCAGGTGATTCGCGATCGCAGCCCCAGCACGATCAAGCAGTTTTTGGCCCGCCACCAGACCCATAAGCTGACTCCGACGGAGCGGGTCGATGCCCTGCGCCTGCTCGAAATGCAGCGCCATGCACTGCTGATGTATACCAGCTGCGGCTGGTTTTTTGAAGAAGTGTCGCGCCCAGAAGGCACCCAAATTTTGCGCTATGCGGCCCGTGCCGTCGAGCTGGCTGGAGATGTGGCTGGCGTGCAGCTTGAGAAAGAGTTTGTCAAACGGCTAGGGTCGATTCCCAGCAACATCGACACCTTTGCCCACGGTGGCGAGGTCTATCGGCAGCTG
>DATNOW010000927.1:0-2455 GCA_036703515.1 Chroococcidiopsis sp. | reverse complement strand
ACGCTCCTGCGAAGATGCCTGGATTACAGCATCCTCGCTGATTCATGTCACCCAGCGGATGAAGTTTTTGGTGGCGATTCGTCCTGGCATTTCATCGCCGGGGATGGCGGCGCGGATGGCGTCTACCTTTGATCGGCTATCCAATGGGCGGCTGCTGGTGAATGTGGTCACCGGCGGCGACCCGTCCGAGTTAGCGGGCGACGGGCTACACCTTGATAAGGGCGATCGCTACGAGTTGACCGATGAATTTCTCACCGTCTGGCGCAAGGTGGTGGCAGGTGAAACCACCGACTTTAAGGGGCGCTTCCTCGATATCAAAGGCTCGCGGCTGATGTTTCCGCCCGTGCAAACACCGCACCCGCCGCTTTATTTTGGCGGCTCGTCGGCCGCCGCCAAGCGGGTTGCCGCTAAGCATGTGGACTTATACCTGACTTGGGGGGAACCACCCGCCCAGGTAGCCGAAAAAATTGCTGAAGTCCGTCAGTTGGCCGCTGAATATGGGCGGACGCTGCGGTTTGGCATTCGGCTGCATGTGATCGTGCGCGAAACCGAGGCAGAAGCCTGGGATGCCGCCGATCGCTTGATCGAGCATTTAGACGATGACACGATCGCCGCCGCTCAAGCGTCCCTGGCCAATACCGACTCTGAGGGGCAACACCGGATGCAGGCCCTACACAATGGGCAGCGCAGCAATCTGGAAATCAGCCCCAACCTCTGGGCCGGGGTCGGGCTGGTGCGCGGTGGAGCGGGCACGGCCCTCGTCGGCGACCCAGACACCGTCGCCGCCCGTATGCAGGAGTATGCCGCCCTCGGCATCGATACCTTTATTTTGTCGGGCTATCCCCATTTAGAAGAAGCCTACAACGTAGCCGAACTGCTATTTCCCAAACTGCCGCTGGGGATCACGCGCCCTGCACACAGCCGCATGCTCAGCCCCGTGGGCGAGGTGATCGCCAACGAGCGGATTCCAACCAATGCCAGTTAATCCGGTGAATTCAGTGAATCTCGTGACTCCAGTAAATCCAGTCAATCAACAGGGAGTTTTAGCATGACCCAAACACTCGAACGCATTGAGCAACGCGACTATCGGGCGATCGCCGCTGAACGATCGGGTAGCCAAGCTTCCTAGCCTTCCCCTGTTCTAGCACCCATCTATCACCCAATCCCTTACTCGGAGTCTATTACCCTATGCCTAAAATCGTGGCGATCGCCGGTAGTCCTTCCCATCCCTCCCGCAGCTATTCAGTGTTGGAGCATGCCAACACAATTCTGAGGGCCGAATCGGTGTCTTCAATCCTGCTATCGGTGCGCGACTTGCCCGCCGACGCGTTGCTGTTTGCCCAGTTTGACCATCCTCAAATCAAAGAAGCGATCGCCCAGATTGCGGAAGCCGACGCCATCATTCTCTCCACCCCCGTCTACAAAGCGGCCTATACCGGCGTGCTCAAAGCCTTCCTCGACCTACTGCCCCAAACGGCACTCGTTGGTAAACCCGTGCTGCCCATTGTGACCGGCGGCACGATCGCCCATTTGCTGGCGATCGACTATGCGCTCAAACCCGTCTTATCCGCATTGGGCGCACGCTACATCTTGGGTGGAGTTTACATCGTCGATACCCAGATTCAGCGCCAAGAAAACGGCGACATTCAGATTGAAGAAGAGGTCGAGCATCGCCTCAACAATGCAGTCTATGAGCTCATTTCAGCCGTGCGCCCGATCGCTACACAGCCCGCTGCGGTCAGCTAGTCGAGTTGCAAGTGCGCCGATCTACTGACTTTCTTCTCAATACCTCCTCAATAAAGCCGCCCTATGACCTCGATTACCCCGTCCCCAAACCGTGATGCCAATGTGGACAGCCCAGGGTTTCGCTTTCCTCTGTGGCTGAGCGCACTGCCATGGCAGCAGGTTGTGCCGTGGCTGGTGCCGATCGGCTTAATCGTGCTGTGGCAAGTGCTGGCGCAACTGGGCGTGATCGCAACCCGAATTTTGCCCGCCCCAACTAAAGTGGCCGAAGCGGCCGTGCGCCTTAGCCTCAGTGGTGAAATTTTTAAGCATCTGAGCATTAGCCTCTGGCGGGCTGGGATTGGCTTTGTGATTGGGGGCGGCATTGGGCTGGTGCTGGCGCTGCTCAACGCCATTATTCCCTTAGCTGAACGGCTGCTCGATAGCACATTGCAGATGATCCGCAACGTGCCCCACCTAGCACTGATTCCCTTGGTGATTCTGTGGTTTGGCATTGACGACCAAGCCCGGATTTTTTTGGTGATTTTGGGCGTGTTCTTTCCGGTCTATATCAACACGTTCCACGGCATTCGCTCAATTGATCCGAATCTGCTCGAAATGGGTCGGGTCTATGGGCTACGTCCACGGGAGCTGTTTTGGCAAATTATCGTGCCGGGGGCGCTGCCTAGCATCTTGGTGGGGGTGCGCTATGCGCTGGGGCTGATGTGGCTGA
>DATNOW010000926.1:0-4283 GCA_036703515.1 Chroococcidiopsis sp. | reverse complement strand
GTGGTGTTGGGCTGGGGCAATGGCGGGGCGCTGATGCAACGCGATCGGGCTGTGTTGCAGTTGTTGTCTGGTTCTACGGCTGATGGGATGGCTGGTTCCCTGGCTGATTCCCTGGCCGGTCTCCCGGCTGATCCCCTAGCTGGTCTCCCGGCTAATCCCCTGGTTGATTCTCTGGCTGATCCCCCGCTGCTGCACTGTCTGGGCATTACCCAAACCGGGCAACCCCGCCATCCGCTCTATGCACGGCAAGATACTCCTTTGATGGATTACACCCATCCCGTGGGTTCGGGTTAGTGGCAGATGGGGGCGATCGCCGCATACATCTGCACCATCTCACTGTTTGTACGATCACAGCTATTTCCTGTGAATACCCCTCAAAATGCTCCTCTATTGGGATGAATTCCAGCCATTTTCTGTGCAGACACCGGGCGCTCTTTCGGTGGGGATACACCAATACAGCCGTCCATCGAAAACCAGCCCATCACGGATATAGGTGAGATTAGACACCGGCTGCCATTCCTGGGTGCCCATTTCGTCGTAGTAGCGGTATTGATCGCCTGAGATTTCCAGCCCCTGATCGGTGCCGCCCAAGGCATAAAAACCCTCGACAAAGCGAGAAGCAGAGGACGATCCCGACTCGGGTTCATACAGCTCTGCTTCGCAGAGTGTGCCTTCTCCGCGACAGCCCTGGGCGACTTGGCCACTGTTCGTCAGGCTATAGATTTTGTCTGCTGCTAGCACCAGACCGCTGCCATCGGACAGAATGATCGGGTTGGAAAAAGGCCCCTGATATTCCACTGAGGTGCCTGCGGTGCCGTGAAGCTGGACGGTGGTGGTGCCGTCGTCGGTGATGGTGATCGATTGCCCGGTGCCGCTGCCGCCCAAAAAGTTAAAGGATCGTCGCCCGACAAATGGCAGCGAGTTTTCAGATGTTGTGTTGGTCTCTTCGATAAACCATCGCCATACGGTGCGATCGCGCTCATCAGAACCCTCGGGGGCAGCAGATACGACCAAAAGCTCTCCAGCGTCGTTGGTAAACTCAAAGCGACACAGCCCCATGCCGGTGCCGGCACAATCTTTGACTTCTGTGTAGCCCAAATTAAACAGCGCTCTGACGGGAGAGTTACTCAGATTAGGCGCATCCCCTCGGGTGTGGGGCTGCCAGCCCTGCCGCATTAGCTGAGTGCGGGCGTCTCGGTAGAGCATTCCGGTGCTGAGCCCAAACCGATCGTCCGACGCCTGCTTGGTGGATGATGAGCTGCTGAGCGTGGTTTGAGCGCCTTCACTGGCAGGGCTGCTGGGTTCTACGTTGGTTGTGGCAGATGTGGCAGACGGGGCGGCGTTTGTTTGCGCTTCGGTGGCGGCACATCCAAACAGCGCTAGCCCCGCTAGCCCCAGACAAATACCCATAGCTAGTTTAGAAGATGGCGATCGCCCGGTTCTCGACATAACACTACCCTTGATGAGGAGCTTACGATAGTCTATAAAATCAGCGTCTAACAGTCAGGGGCTAATACTGGAACGATGCAATTTGCCTTCATGCCATTTGCCCTCATGTCCTAACCCTATGCAGGCTGGGACGCAAAAGACTACACCCCATTCGCCGTATTTTCCGCAGGTTTAGCTGAACTCTATTACTAAACTACTAAACACATCACTAAACACATCACTACAGACCATCACTGCACACCACTGCACACACTGAGGACGGTCAAGAATGAAGCTGCATGCCGATTTGAGCCAACGGGTAGTGATTTCAAGTGCCGATTTGCCCTGGGTTGATTCACCCATGCCCGGCGTGCAGCGACGAATGTTAGAGCGCGATGGCGAGGAGGTGGCGCGGGCTACCTCCATCGTGCGCTACGCCCCAGGTAGCTACTTTTCACCCCATACCCACGGCGGCGGTGAAGAATTTTTTGTGTTGGAGGGCGTTTTTTCGGATGAGCATGGCGACTATCCGGCGGGCAGCTATGTCCGCAACCCGGTGGGATCAACCCATACCCCCTCTAGCCGTGAAGGCTGCACGATTTTGGTCAAACTGTGGCAAATGCATCCTCAGGATCAGCAGCGGGTGGCGATCGACACGACGCAGTCGGCCTGGTATCCGGGGCTGGTTGAGGGTTTGCAGGTGATCCCACTGCACACCTACGGCACTGAAAATGTGGCGCTGGTGAAATGGGAGGCGGGCACTCAGTTTCAGCCCCATGTGCATCTAGGGGGTGAAGAAATTTTTGTTTTAGACGGGATGTTTGAAGACGAGTTTGGCACCTATCCGGCTGGCTCGTGGTTGCGCAACCCTGCCGGAAGTCGGCACAGCCCGTTCAGCCAACACGGCTGCATTATTTATGTCAAGGTTGGGCACTTGCCAAGCTAAACCGGCATCAGCACGGTCGAAGGCGCAGAACTTGAGCCAATACCTTGGCAGTTGTTTGTCAGTTAGGCTGGGATCGGGGAAAATTCCTTCATTCCCTCACTGCACGCCAACTTGGGTAATCTATGGGCATTTATCAGTTTAATTTTCCGACCACGATTCGCTTTGGTGCCGGCACCCGCCACGAAATTGCCGCCGCACTCCAGGCAGAAGGGGTGCTGCGCCCTTTGGTGGTGAGCGATCGCGGCATTGCACCGCTGCCATTTTTTCAGCAGATTCTGACCGATCTGAGCGCAGCGGGGCTATCGGTGGCCGCATTTAGCGACATGGGCGGTAATCCCGTCAAGGCTCATGTCAAAGCGGGGGTTGAGGCCTTTCATCAGCATGGGGCCGATGCCATTGTGGCTGTGGGGGGTGGCGCTGCGGTGGATGTAGCTAAGGCGATCGCCCTGATGGCCCATCACCCCGGCGATTTGTTTGACTATGAAGACGGCAAGCCCGACGGCCGCCCGGTCGATCAGCCCATTCCGTACCTGGCGGCGGTGCCCACGACCGCAGGCACCGGCAGCGAAGTGGGGCGCAGCACCGTGATCTCCGATGACACCACCCACGCCAAAAAGATCATGTTTTCGCCGCGCCTGCTGCCCCAAAAGGTGTTTGCCGACCCAGAACTGCTGCTGGCCCTGCCGCCCAAAATCACGGCCGCTACCGGCATGGATGCCCTGACCCACAATGTCGAGGCCTATCTCGCTATTGGCTATCAGCCTTTTTGTGACGGCATCGCCCTAGAGGGGGTGCGGCTGGTGGCGCAAAACCTGGCCACTAGCGTGGCCGATGGCAGCAATCTAGAGGCGCGGGGGAATATGCTGGCGGCCTCGATGATGGGTGCGGTCGCGTTTCAAAAGGGGCTGGGTGTGACCCACTCCTGCGCCCATGCGCTGTCGACGGTGTTTGACCTGCACCATGGCTTAGCGAATGCTGTGATGATTGCGGCGGCCATGCGGTTTAACCTAGCGGCTGTGCCCGATCGCCTGGCCATGCTGGGCGCAACGGTGGGCGTAGAGCCAACGGGTGAAGCGTTTATTGCCTGGCTCCAGTCGTTGAATGCAACCATTGGCATCCCCGCTAATCTGTCGGCGTTGGGCGTCACTGAAGATAAGCTGGATGAGCTGGTGGCGATCGCCTATGCCGATGGCTGTCATCCGCTCAACCCACGCCCCTGCACCCCCGACGATATCCGTCAGATTTATCGGGATGCGCTGTAGTGTGCAGGGTTTCAGTCTGGAGGGTTTGAGCCTAGAGATTTCGAGTCTAGCGGTTTCGCCAAACAGGTCGCCTTTGAGTTGACTCGCTTGGCGTGCTCGTTTTTTTAGGGTTGATTGGTATAGTCGGGAGCGGGGCCAATGGTGCCAATCCGCCCGACCGGCCAAAACCGCACGACCGCCCGACCGATAATATTTTTGCGCGGTACATAGCCCCAAAAATGGCTGTCGTAGCTATTGTTCCGGTTATCGCCCAAAACTAGATATGAATCTTTAGGTACGGTTTCGGGGCCCCACTGGTAGTCAGGGGCGGCGGCAATGTAGTTTTCGCTGAGGGGCTGGTCGTTGATAAAGACGAGCCCTTCTTTGACTTCTACTTTGTCACCCGGCAGCCCAATCACCCGTTTGATAAACGCATCCTTGAGGCTAGGGTTTTCTTGCTTGAGTTTGTCGGTCGGCCAAAATACGACAATATCGCCCCGCCCTGGGTTGCCAAAGTAGTAGCTGACTTTTTCGACAATCAGGCGATCGTTGACCTCTAGGGTCGGCACCATCGACTCCGAGGGAATGTAGCGTGCCTCGGCCACAAACTGCCGAATGCCGAGCGCCAAGACAATACTCAAACCAATCGTTTTGAGCGCTTCTACCCA
>DATNOW010000925.1:0-5357 GCA_036703515.1 Chroococcidiopsis sp. | reverse complement strand
TGCTCGATCAGCATTTTGTCCGGCTGGCGGCGATCGAGCGAACGGTGCTGTATTGGCTGGCTGTGGCGCGGGAACCGATTACCCTATCGACCCTCTGCGATGACTGGATTGCAGCACCTCCCCGCAGGCAAATCTTAGATGCGCTGAAGTCGTTAGGGCAGCGATCGCTGATCGAAAAACACGACGGATTGTTTAGCTTGCAGCCGGTGGTGATGGAATATGTGAGCGATCGCCTGACTAACGCTATACGTGACGAAATCGTTGACAATAACGCAAGTTTTGAGCTGCTCAATCAACATACCTTACTCAAAGCAGAAGCAAAAGATTACATCCGCGATATTCAAATCCGACTGCTTTTAAAACCGTTATTAGACCATTTATTGAGACATTTCAAAGTTAAACAAAACTTAGAACAGCACCTAACGGACATTCTCCATTGGCAGCAGGCCCAGTTTCCCCTAGAGCCGGGTTATTTAGCCGGAAATATCCTCAATCTGCTGCTGCAACTGGGCACCGACCTCAGCGGCTACGACTGCTCTAACCTGACCATCTGCCAGGCCTATTTAGAAGGCGCAAATCTCAACCAGGTTAACTTTGCCAACTCAGATCTGTCGCGATCGATCTTGACTGAAACCTTTGCCAGCACGCTATCGGTGGCCTTTAGCCCCGACGGGGTTTATTTTGCCACAGCCACCACCGATGACGACATTTGCCTCTGGCAAACCACCGACGGCAAAAAGGTGTTGATCTATCAAGGGCATCGCGGCTGGGTGCACTCGGTCGCCTTTAGCCCAACCTGCAACATTATCGCCAGCGGCAGCGAAGACGAAACCATCCGGCTGTGGGATCTGCAAACCGGACAGTGTTTAAAAACGCTAAAAGGGCATCAAAACTGGGTTTGGGCGGTGGCATTCAGCCCCGATGGGCGCTGGTTAGCCAGCAGCAGCAATGATCAAACGGTGCGGCTGTGGGATGTGCAAACCGGGCACTGCTTGCGGGTGTTTACAGGACATCAAGACTGGGTCTGGTCGGTCGCATTCAGCCCCGATCAAACCTTACTGGCCAGCGGCAGCAACGACAAAACCATCAAGCTGTGGAATTTAGCCACCGGAGACTGCACCAAAACCCTGACGGGCCACAGCGATTGGGTGCAATCCGTAGCCTTTAGCCCCTGCGGTTCTGGTTCTGATGCCGCTAGTTCTCATATCCCCCAGGACACGCAGACCTTACTCGCCAGCGGCAGCCGCGACCATACCATCAAACTCTGGGATGGGCAGACCGGCACCTGCCTGGCGACCCTGACCGGCCATACCAACTGGGTGCAATCTGTTACCTTTAATAGCACCGGCACTCTGCTGGCCAGCGCCAGCAATGACCAGACCGTCAAACTATGGGACTTGGCGACCCACACCTGTTTGCGCACCTTCCATAGCCCGATTCAAGATATTTGGTCGGTGGCATTTAGCCCCGACGGCAAAGCCTTGATATTGGGCGGCAGCGACCAAACAGTACAAATGTGGGATGTGCAGACCGGGCAATGCCTCAAAACCTTGCGCGGCCACATTAGCGGCATTCTTTCCCTCGACAGTAGCCGCGACGGACGCTATGTTGTCACCGGAGGCAGCGATCGCACTCTGCGCCTGTGGGATCTCACCCGAGGGCAGTGCATCAAAACCCTAACCGGACACACAAGCTGGGTGCGGTCGGTCGCCTTCAGCCCCAGCCAGCCGATGATCGCCAGTGGCAGCAGTGACCACACCATTCGGCTGTGGGATAGCACCACGGGCGAATGCCTCAAAATCCTCAACGGGCACGATAGCTGGGTGCGGTCGGTCGCCTTTAGTGACGATGGGCAGACCCTCGCCAGCGGCAGCACCGACCACAGCGTCCGCCTTTGGGATGTGCAAAGCGGCGAGTGTTTACATAGTTTGCACGGGCACAGCAGTTGGGTGCGCTGCGTCGCCGTATCGCCCCACCCGGCCGCCACCCTGATGGCCAGCAGCAGCGACGACCAAACCATTCGCCTCTGGGATCGCCAGTCTGGGCACTGCCTGCGCGTCTTAACCGGCCATACCAGCGGCATCTGGGCCGTGGCCTTCAGCCCCGACGGCACCCTACTGGCCAGCGGCGGCGATGACCGCGTTGTTAAAGTGTGGGATGTGGCAACCGGCACCTGCCTCAAAACCCTCCAGGGGCACGATAACTGGATCCAAGCGATCGCCTTTAGCCCCGATGGCAACTATATCGCCAGCGGCAGCAACGACCACACCATCCAGCTTTGGGATGTCGCCAGCGGGCAGCGACTGCAAATTCTCCAAAGTCACCATCACCGGATCTGGGCCGTCGCCTTCAGCACCCCACCCACCCCCATCGACCACTGCAACCTCGTCCTGATCAGCGGCAGCGAAGACGAAACCATCCGCCTGTGGAACCCCACCACCGGCCACTGCATCCAAAGCCTGCGATCGCCCCGCCCCTGCGAAGGCATGAACATCTTTGGCATCAAAGGCCTCACCCACGCCCAAAAATTTGCCCTCAAAGCCCTCGGCGCAATCGAAACCCACCGCGATCAACCCAAACCCTCCCTACAGCAGTGCTAACCCTTCTTTTCTTGTTTCCTTCTTCTCTTTCTTGTTTTCTTTACTTCCTTCCTACCAGCCAATAAGTCGACATATTCCCCTTCCCCTTGATATAGATCGTTCCCCGTTGATTAAACAGATAGCGATCCTTCAAACGCTGATAAGTTTCTTCCGTCACCTGGATACCGTCCGGTTCACCCGAAGATTCCATCCGGCTGGCGATATTCACAGCATCGCCCCAGAGGTCATAAATAAACTTCTTTTTACCGATCACGCCCGCGACCACAATGCCGCTGTTGATGCCGATCCGCAGCCGCAGCGGTTCACCCAGCTGTTCTTGAAACGTGTGGGTGGCTGCCTGCATCGCCAGGGACATATCGGCGATCGCCTCGGCATGATCGGCCCGTGGGGTCGGCAGCCCCGAGGCTACCATATAGGCATCCCCAATCGTCTTGATTTTTTCCAGCCCCAACCCCTCCGCCAATTGGTCAAAGGTCGAAAAAACCTGGTTGAGCAAATTTACCAAAGCGATCGCCTCCAGCCGTTCTGACAGCGGCGTAAAGCCGACAATATCGGCAAACAAAATGCTAACTTCATCAAAATGTTCAGCGATCGCATCCCCTAAAGAGCGGTCTTCACCTTCGCGCTGCTTGAGTTGGGTGGCGATCGCCTGGGGCAAAATATTAAGCAACAGTCGCTCAGACTTTTGCTGCTCAATGTGCAGCGCCGCCTCCGCCCGCTTGCGATCGGTAATATCATTAACCGACGACAGCAAACATTCCTGCCCATCTAGGCTAATAATTTCGGCCGACAGCAGCCCAATTCGCACCTCGCCATCTTGGATGCGAAAATCGGCCTCATAGTCGCGCACCACGCCTTCACTGCGCAACCGTTGAATTAACTCCTGGCGCAGGGACGGATTAACCCAAATATTGACATCGGTAGAGGCGCGATTGATCACCTGCTCGCGGCGGTAGCCCGACAGTTTGATAAAGCTATCGTTGACATCCAAAATACAGCCGTCCGCCAATCGGCTAATGATAATCGGGTTGGGGCTAGAGCGAAACACTTTGGTAAACTTATCTTCCGAAAAGTTAAGCGCTCGAGTGCGCTGCTCCATCCGCAGTTCCAGGTCATCGTTGGTTTGTTCGAGGGCTTGGTTGGAGGCCTGGAGCTGATCGGCCATGCCCGAAAGCGTTTGGTTGAGCTGCATGAGCTGGGCTTGGGCGGCCTGACGTTCGGCGATCGCCGCCGACAGCACCAGCACCGTCAGCGTGGCCACGCCAATAAACAGCTGTAGCAGCAGCAGCGATAGCCATTCAGGACGGCCCTCTTTGACAAAGGGGCCAAGCCCATCGGCGGTGCCGATGACGGCAATCAGGGCGATCGCAATCACCAGCAGCATAGTAAAGGCATGGCCGAGGCGAAACACCGCCCAGATCAGCAGCGGCACCAGAATATATTCCAGCGGCAGCGATTGGCGAAACACCAAGTCGCTAATGGCGATCGCCCCCACCGTCAGCGCCATCCCTTCGATTAGCTGGGCCGATGACGGCATCCGCA
Organism: Chroococcidiopsis sp.; assembly: GCA_036703515.1. Lineage (GTDB taxonomy): Bacteria > Cyanobacteriota > Cyanobacteriia > Elainellales > Elainellaceae > DATNOW01. The sequence continues at coordinate 1,215 of DATNOW010000925.1, read as the reverse complement.
GCCCCGACAGGCGATCCCTGCGCCGCAGCCAGTCGTGCCAACTGATTAGGGTCGGCGTCACAATCCAGATGCCAAAAACGTTAGAAATCCACCAGCCGCCCCAGATCGGCCAAAACTCAGACCACGGATCTAAGCCAAACCCGCAAGCCGCCATTGTGCCAATCGTAGCGCTCAAGACCGGCGCAACCCAGGCCACCGCCACAAACTGAAAGGAATCTTGCGATCGCCGCAGCGGCGTGCGCGACGGCAGCAAATAGGCCAAAATTGCAGCGGTGAGACAGCTTTCGGCCGTTGTCCCCAGCCCGCCAATCACCTCCACAGTCAAACTTTGAGCCGTCAACGGCTGTCCGCGAAACAGCACCAGCAGCATCACCCCTAAAAAAATCCCCGGTGCCACCCGCGCCCCCAGCAGCAAAACAGCCGCCAACGCGATCCCCGACGACGGCCAGATTGGCGTGATCCCCCCGGGTAGTGAAACAAACCGCAGCGCTACCTGGGCCGCCGCCCAGTAGGCCAAAGCCACCCCCCCAATCAGCCATAGCGTTGACCAGTCTGGTACTAACCGCCACCGAGCAAGATTTCGGATCATGTCTTAATGCACCCCTGTCGCGCTATGGAGGACTGCAAATTTAAATCAAACCCCAACGCGGCGGGAAAGATTTATCCGTGATCATCTAACCCTGCCCAGGGGCGAGACTTGACTAGAAATGACCTTAACCGTCGAGCTTGACCTGGCCGCTAGTGGCCAAGGCCCGAGCGCTCACCCCGTACACCCGCAGCAGCCCTTCTGAGTCAGCGTGGTTGTAGCTACCGACCCCTTCCATCGAGGCATCTTCTTCGGAATACAGGGAATGGGGCGTATCTACAGCCGAGACAAAGGAAATCGTGCCCTTATACAGCGATAGGGTGATGGTGCCGGTGGTGAGGGCGGCAATCCGCTTGATCGCATCGAGGGCCATTGCCGTAGCGAGGTCAAACCAATAGCCCTGGTAAATTTGCTTGCTGATCATCAGCGACAGCTGATCAAAAAACTCGCGAGCCCGGCGATCGAGAATCAATTGCAGCAGCAGCGCATAGGTCGTACCGAGGATTTCTACCCCAGGGCTTTCATAAACGCCCCGGGACTTGATCCCGACAAAGCGGTTTTCGACTAGGTGGGTGCCGATGCCGATGCCATGGCGGCCGCCGATCGCGTTGGTTTGGGTAATGGCTTCA
>DATNOW010000924.1:0-4967 GCA_036703515.1 Chroococcidiopsis sp. | reverse complement strand
AATACGGCGATCCGTCGACCTTCGTTGTTTTGCAGCAGATGGCGGACGAGGGTGGTTTTTCCGGCACCCAAGAAGCCGGTGATGACGGTGACTGGAATTTTGTGCATGAATTAACTCATCGAAGGGAGGGAGTGGAGGGATGTGGTGCAGGCATCTTGCCTGCGATGAGAGGTTTGGAAAGAGTAAAGGGTGAAGGGTAAAAACCGTGGTGCGGGCATCTTGCCCGCGTGATCAAGAGTGAAAACTGCGGTACGGCGGGAAATCGCACTTGGGAAATCGTACTTGGGAAATCGTACTTGGGAAGTCACAGGCGGGTGCAGGTGTTTGGGGCAAACAGGGCCAAACACCTGCACCCTGAGGAGGGGCGAATAGACGGCTGAAAGGCTACCGATCGCTATTGCCCGCCAACGCTGATGCTGGAGGTGACTTCGATTTTGCCTTCGGCGTTGACTGTCCAGACATCATAGGTGCCGACAACGTCGCCTTCGGCGTTGAAGTCTACCGCACCGCTGGCTCCTTGGTAGTTGATGTCTTTGCCTTCGCGCACGAGGGCGAGGGCTTGGCAGACGTCACTGACTTCTTCTCCGGGGCCGTTGGCGACTTCTTGCACTTTGCCCTTGATGGCTTCGCCGGTGGTGGCTTTAGCTGCCTCTGCCGCCAACACAATCACCGCTGCTGCATCCCAGGAGTTGGGGTCATACACCTGCGGGTCGCGTTTAAACTTAGCGCTGTAGAGCGTCTTGAAGGCTTCTAAGCCGGGGCCACCCGCACCCGGAGCGGTGCCTAACACGCCCGTTGCTAAGAATTTGCCATCGGGCGACTTGCCGACCAGTTCGGCTAGGTTATCGGTTTTCATCCCGTCGGTGAGCAAGATTTTGGTTTTGCCATCGAGCAGCCCTTGCTCATAGGCCGATTTCAGAATCAGGCTGCCGGTTTCGGGATAGGCGATGATCAAAACGGCATCGGGGCTGTCTTTAAAGGCGGCCGTCACTTCAGAGTCAAAGGTGGTGGCGTCAGGCGGATAGAGGGCCGGGCTGGCTTCGTTGGCGACGGTGCCGCCGAGGGCCTTAAAGGCTGGTGCAAAGGACTGCACTAGGCCGTTGCCATAGTCGTTGTTGATCGACAAAATGGCGACGGTTTTGAAGCCTTGCTGGTTGGCCAGTTGGGCCAGGGCATCGCCTTGGAAGGTGTCGGGGGGGGCGGTGCGGAACCAAAATCCGTTGAATTCACCGTTGCGGGCCCGGGTGGTGAAGTCGGGGCTGGTGCTGGCTGGGGAGATTTGCACGACGTTGTTGCGGACGGCAATATCGATCGCCGCACTCGACACCGAACTGGCCGCTGCACCAACTACGGCTGAGACGCGATCGACTTCGGCCAGTTTGGTCATCGCAGCGGCTCCGGCCGCAGGATTGGTCTCATCATCGGCCGAGATCAGCTCGACGGGTTTGCCCAGTACGCCGCCACAGGCGTTGACGGTGTCTACGAGCAGGGCGGTGCTCTCTTGCATTGGCCCGCCATATTGGGCCAGGTCGCCGGTTAAGGGCAGCAGCGATGCAATCTTTAAGGCTCCGCTTTCCCCTGCTGCGGAGGGAGAACCTTCGGGGCTGGGGCTGGCGTCTCCACCCGGGGCAGCGGGCTGGCAGGCAGCGGTCAAGGCCATGACGAGGGCGATCGCCCCACCGCGCAGGGCTGGCGATCGCCGGGATTGGGGCGATCGCCCTCCGTTACCAAGACGCCGGGGGGTATGGATAAAACCTTTCATGCAGTCACCTTCCACAAACTCGTTATGATTAAGTCGAACTGGAACTCAAAAGCCAAATTCAAAAGACACAAACATTAAATTATTACCCGCATTGTCACTGCGTTGTCACTGCGTTGTTACCCGTGGCTCATCTAAAACGGGCAGAACTATTAATGGGCGGAACTATTAGAGAGCAGGACGGGTCGAACATTGCAACCATTCTCTTATACCAGGAAGCGACTACCAGGAAGCGACGGGTTCGGATGTAAACGCGCACTATGTCCCATTGCACTGTGACCGATTGCACTACGCCCATTGCACGATGGCATATTGCATTGTGACGACCCGCCTTAGGACAAGGGACTGGCTGAGGGGGCCTTGCTGAGGACAACAATCTGTGCAAAGTTAGTTTACGAAGTTTGGCAGGATTAAAAACACGTTAGTCGAAAGAATAGCTGGAGCGTTGTCAACTCCTTAAATAATTCTTTGCAAAACGACGGAGCATTCACCTTCATCTAAGGCTAAGACATCGATAGGTTTTCTGAATAGATTCCGGATAGGTCTCCGGCAACCATTGCATTTGTTTAACGTCATCACGAGCATCACTTGGTCATCACACAGGATCGCGAATTTCAGCAAAACCCCAATTTATTTTTGCCCAGAGGTGCTGAAACGCTCTGTCTAAAAAAATCTGGTTTTACTGAATTCATGCTCCTCGGGGCCTTGTTTAGGTATAAAAAACCGGCGGTGCGTTACGGCTAACGCCTGACACATTTTACGGTTGGGACATACGGTTGGGACATATTGATTGGCTAATTCCTAGTCCTTCACTGACCGTCACGGTCATCCACAGAAGTTATTCGTTACAGTGTCATTATCGATCGGAGTAAGGTATGAAATCGCTCATGCGGTGGGGTAAAGTTCTTGGTTTAGTGGGCAGCGTTGTTGCCAGTTCGTTGATCATGGCCGGTTCTAGGGCAATGGCGTTGACCAACGAGCAAGTGTTAGCGCACCTGCGGACGGTGCCTGTTTTTGCCATTACCGATGCACAGGGGGCACCCCTAGTCGCCTCGCCCAGCGGTGAAGATCAATCTGTACCCGTCACGGCTGTTTTTATCAGCCAGCAAGATGCCCAGAATTTTCTAGAAGGTTTGCGCACCAGCCAGCCCGAATTGGGCAATAACGTCCAGGTGGTGCCAGTTTCACTGGCGGAGGTATATCAGCTAGCGGTCTCTGCAAATGACTCGCAAAATGATCCCCTCGAATTTACCTTTGTGCCGATTCGCACCGAGGTTTCTACCGCGATTACGCTGCTACAGCAGCAAGATCCATCGGTGCAGGAGTTTGAAGGCGTGCCGCTGTTTTTGGCCCGCTCATCGACTGATGACGGTGGATATCTGACCGTGCGGCAGGGCGAACAGCAGTTTATTCCCGTGTTTTTTAAGCGCGAGGAACTGCAGGCCGTATTGCAACGGTTAGGCACAGAGCAGCCCGAATTGGCCTCTCAAATGACTGTGCAGGTAATCAATCTTGAAAACCTGATTGAAACCATGCGCACCAGCGATGATCCAGGGCTAGAGCGGATTCAGCTTGTGCCGCCCCAAGAGTCGGTGGAGTTTGTCCGTCGCCTCCAGGCTCAACCGGGTCAATCGGGCCAGCCGACTCTACAGCAGCCTGGGCAACCGGCTCAGCAGCGGCCGCAGCAGCCTGGGCAACCCACCCCCCGCTAATGGCGGCGCGGTGTCGACTGAGTCCTCAATTCGGCTGAGTCCTCAATAAGGACTTGATTTGAGACTTAAATCAAGATCAGCGTGAGTGCAAAAAAGGGTTCCCAAGGAACCCTTTTTTGCGGATTGGCTTCAGAAGACTTATGGCGGCCTGTGGCGATCGCCGCGATCGGGCCGATCGCCAATCGACTCTCGGCTGGGGTTGTGTCATTATCATCATTAAATAAACAATAAACACGTCATAAACATTCACGTTTTGAAATGTCTGGATACGCCTTAAATCAACCGCTTGCTCAAATCAGTGTCGAAGAATTTGCCCGGCAATGCTCGACCCTACCGGTGCGCGAGCATTGGCAGCTGATCGATGTGCGCGAACCCGAAGAGCTGGCGATCGCCCATCTTGACGGCTTTATTAACCTACCGCTCAGCCAGTTTGGAGAATGGTCAGGGCAGATTCAAGCGCAGCTTGACCCCCACGCTGAAACGATTGTCATGTGCCATCACGGCATGCGCTCGGCCCAGATGTGTCAATGGCTGATCAGTCAGGGGTTCACCAACGTCAAAAATCTGGCGGGCGGCATTAGCGCCTACTCCGATCAGGTCGATCCGTCCGTACCCCAGTATTGAAAGCTACGGCTTCATCCGTGGCAGGTCAGCTACAGTACAATCACCATCCGACTGCTGGAAATGCTATGCAAGTAAAGCTTAATAATCGCCAACAGCAAATTCTGGGCGCGACGGTTCGCCACTACATCGCTACAGCAAAACCGGTTGGGTCCGAAGCGTTAATGGACGAATTTAACCCCCGAGTCAGTTCGGCGACCATCCGCAATGCGATGGGCTATCTCGAAAAGGCAGGCTTACTCTATCAGCCCCACACTTCATCGGGTCGGGTGCCTTCCGATTCGGGCTATCGCATCTATGTCGATCAGTTTGTGACGCCCTCTGATACGGTGGCGCGACAGGTCGATCACATTTTGTCAAACCAGTTTGACATTGAGCGCCAAAGCCTCGAAGCGATCTTGCGCGGCGCGGCCCAGTTGCTCTCTGCCCTGAGTGGCTACATTACCCTGGTGACGATTCCCCAGGCGACGGTAGCCCAACTGCGGCATCTCCAGCTCGTGCAGGTGGAACCGGGGCGGGTGATGCTGATTGTGGTGCTGGATAACTATGAAACCGAGTCGAAGCTGATCAATCTGCCGCCGCCGCCGGATCAGAGTGAGCCCGATGCTGAGGTGGTCGAGCGCGAGCTTCAGATTCTTTCTAACTTTTTGAATACTCACCTGCGGGGGCGATCGCTCCACGAGATTGCCACCCTAGACTGGAGTGAGCTAGGGCGCAAGTTTGAGCACTATGCCGATTTGCTGCGCCACTCGCTGTCGGAGGTCAACACCCGCAGCCGCAGCAACCTATCGACCCAACTGCTGGTTAGCGGCATCGCTGAGGTGCTGCGTCGTCAGCCCGAATTCTCGGAAATTCAGCAGATTCAAACCCTGATG
>DATNOW010000923.1:0-3300 GCA_036703515.1 Chroococcidiopsis sp. | reverse complement strand
ATCGTGCCGATCGGGTCGACCTGCGAAAAGCACGATTTGAGCGCTAGCAAAAAGCGGCTCATTTCCCCGCCCGAGGCCACCTCGGTCAACGGCTGCATCGGCTCGCCGGGGTTGGGGCTAAACAGGTAAGTGATGCGATCGCCCCCCAGCGACGAGGGCGCAATTGGGGTGATGTCGACTTTAAACTGCACCTTATCCATGGCTAAGGGCTTGAGTTCGCTCAGCAGCAGCGACTCTAGAGCCTGGGCCGCCGATTGCCGCAGAGCAGTGAGCTGGGCACATTCTTTAACCAGTTGCGATCGCCGCTGGTTGCATTCTTGCTCTAGCACCTCAACCGAGTGCCCCGCGTCGCTCAGTTCATCGAGCTGGAGCTGGAGCTTTTGGTGGTAGGCGATCGCCTCACCCAAGTCGGCAAAGTTAAGCTTGCGGCAGAGTTGCTTTAGCAACACAATCCGCTCCTGCACTTCCTGCAAGCGTTCGGGATCGGTTTCCAAACCTTCGCCATAGGCATTGATCTGCCGCCCGGCCTCTTCAACTTTAGCCAGAGCATCGCTGACCATGGACAAAATCGGCTCTAGCTCCGGGTCATAGCGCAGCATATCGGTTAAAATTTCCTCTGCCTTACCCATCAGGTCGGCGCAGGCCGATTCGCCCGCGTCGTTTTGATACAAAATCTGGTAGACCTGATAGCTTTGCCGCTGTAGCTCAACGCTATGGCTCAGCCGCTGCCGCTCTTGTTCCAACAGGGCGATTTCATTGGGGTCTTCCAGGTTGGCCGCGTGCAGCTCTTTGGCGTGATATTCAAACATATCGAGCTGTTGCAGACGCTCTTGCTCATAGCGGCGGCGGCGATCGAGCGCCTGCGATGCCTTTTGAAAAGCGGCATGGGCTGCGGCCACTGCCTCGCGCTGCTGCATCAGGGCCGGGCCACCAAAGCTATCCAGCCATTCGCGCTGCACCCCCGCCTGCCCCAGTTGCACCGTTTGCCCCTGGGCCGTGATCTCGACGAGGCGATCGCGCAACTCTTCCATTTGCTGCTTATTGGTCAGCACGCCATTGATCCGCGAACGGCTGCGCACATTGCCCCGCGAAGCCACTAGCTCTCGGCTACAGATTAGCGAGTGATCGTCGATCAGCTCAATTTCTTGGGCGTTGAGCCAGTCTGCAAGGGCAGGAGTCAGGCTAAACGTCGCCTCAATCAAAGCGCGATCGCTGCCCGTACGAATAGCCCGTGCTGTCGCCTTACCCCCCAAAGCCGCATCCAGCGCATCGAGAATAATCGACTTCCCAGCCCCTGTCTCCCCCGTCATCACATTCAGCCCGGTGCCAAATTCTAGTTCCAGGCGATCGACCAGAGCAAAATTTTCAATTTGAAGCGCGATCAACATGGATTTTTACTCAACACGGCGATAGACAGCAGCAACAAGCACTCATTCAGAATTAGGGACGATGATAACAAGCCTATTCAATCTAGCGCTGTCAAGCACAACCGAATTCCATCCGGCAATTTACTCCCGATCACCCGACTCCGCTGCCAACCCCTCACCCCACAGAGCCTAAACCCACTTCCTAAGGCAGAATCACGCCCAACTAGCCGCTCAAACGCAACCGAGACTAAAATCATACTGTTACAATGCTTTACAGAGCTGTAATAATTTGGGCACTCTAAGCCAGACCCTCCCCAATATTCTTTTTTTAATTACCCACTCTCCCACCCACCCAGTCTCCCCGGTTGGTGAGCCTGTCGAACCACTCCTACTCACCTACCCCGGTTGGTGAGCCTGTCGAACCACCCCCACCCTCTCCCACAGCCTTTAACCCTATGCACGCGAACGCGACTGCTCCAGCGAACAGTACAGATCGGAATAGTACAGATCATAGTACGAATTCAGGTTTTGGTTCAGAGAATGGGTCTCGCCCTGTTCCTCCCGATCGTCGTCTCAAGTCAGCCAAGCTAGGGCTGTCTGACGATGAAGTGGTGCGCTACGACCCAGAGGCGATCGCCGCTCACTATCGCAATAAGCAGTTTCAGGTCTGGACGCGGGCGTGGGCCATCATTTGGAGTTTGGTGAGTTTTGCCCTCGGGCTATGGTTCGACAAAAAAACAGGACGGGTCGCTAAAAACCAGCCCCGACGAGCGGTGCAGTTGCGCGATACCCTGACCAATCTGGGCCCGGCCTACATCAAAATCGGTCAGGCCCTTTCAACCCGCCCTGACCTCGTGCCCGCCCTCTACTTAGAAGAGTTGGCGATGCTGCAAGATCAGCTGCCGCCCTTCCCCAATGAAATCGCCTTTCAGTTTATCGAAGAAGAGCTGGGCGATCGCCCCGAAAACCTCTACGCTGAACTGACCCCTGACCCAATCGCCGCCGCCTCGCTGGGGCAAGTTTACAAAGGCAAACTCAAGACTGGCGAAACCGTAGCGGTCAAAGTGCAGCGTCCTGGGCTGTCAGAGCTGATCACCCTCGACATTTACATTCTGCGGAAGCTATCGATCTGGGCCACCAAAAATATCAAGCGCCTGCGGAGCGACCTCGTCGGCATCATGGACGAGTTTGGGGCGCGCATCTTTGAAGAGATGGACTACACCAAAGAAGGGCAAAATGCCGAGCGCTTTGCCCAGCTTTATGGCCACCTCCAAGACATCTACGTACCGCGCATTTATTGGGAATATACCCACCGCCGCGTCTTGACGATGGAGTGGATTACGGGCACCAAGCTAACCAATATTCCCGCCGTTCAAAGCCAGAATATCGACGCCGCCTATCTGGTTGAGGTGGGCGTGCAGTGCTCTCTGCGTCAACTGCTTGAGCATGGCTTCTTTCATGCCGATCCTCATCCCGGCAACCTCTTGGCTACGCCAGAGGGTAAGCTCGCCTATCTCGACTTTGGCATGATGAGCGAGGTCAAGTCCTATCAGCGCTATGGGCTGATCGAAGCCGTGGTGCACATGGTCAACCGCGATTTTGAAGGCTTAGCCAACGACTACGTCAAACTCGAATTTTTGTCGCCCGAAACCGACCTGACGCCGATCATCCCGGCCTTGGCCAACGTCTTCACCAATGCCCTTAGCGCCAGCGTCTCGGAGATGAACTTCAAAAGCATCACCGACCAGCTTTCGGATTTGATGTACGAATATCCCTTCCGCGTGCCCGCCTACTACGCGCTGATTATTCGCTCCTTGGTCACCCTCGAAGGCATCGCCATCAACGTCGATCCCAACTTTAAGGTGTTGAGCAAAGCCTATCCCTATGTGGCCAAGCGTTTGCTCACCGACTCTGCCCCCGAACTGCGCACTTC
>DATNOW010000922.1:0-8945 GCA_036703515.1 Chroococcidiopsis sp. | reverse complement strand
GATACGGCGATCGCTGGGCGGCTGTGGGGCAAAAGCGGCGCAATGGGCGCAGTGGCCTCCCTATCGGGCTATCTAGAGCCACCCCACTATCCCCCTTTGGCTTTTAGCATCGTGGTCAATCAGTTTGAGCAGCCCGTGCGCCAAGTCCGCCCTGTTATTGATGAAATTGTCCTCCTGCTCGGGCGATTGCGCCCCTGCTGAGGATCGCGGATTACATAATTCCGATCCGTCCAGTGCTCTGTAGGGGCGCACCGATGTGCGCCCTGATCCAAGCATTTCAGACCACTAAGTCCGTAATTCTAAGTCCGTGCTGAGTGCCTGCCACCCTCCTAGTCTTGGGCGGGTGGCACCACCTGAAAGCTACCGTCAGCGTTCGTCACCAAATCGCCGCCCAGTTGCCGAATGTGGGCGATCGCCGTATTGCGGGTGCGGTCGTCGGGGGCATTACTCAGCACCATTGTCCAGGCTGCCACCTGAGCCGTTTTACTGTTGGGATTGGTGGCCAAAAACTGCGCCGTTTGGCGAGAGAATGCGGCGACATTTTCATGCCCGGGGTCGGTCGACTGGTCGGCCCACTCGGCCGCTATTTCAAAGGATTTTCGGGCCGCCTCAGCGTCGCCTAAAAACAGCAGTTGATCGATGCCTCGGTTGCGCCAGACAAAGTAAGCACCGCTAATTTTGGGCGACAGCGCTGCTAACCCTTGGCTGGTAATGGCGATCGACTGCTCAGGTTTGCCCGCATACAGCGCCGTGCTGGTGGAGAGGAAGGTGTAGGCGTCGATGAAATAGGGGTTGCGCGGAATGATCACCGCAAAAAAGTTGGGGCTGAGGCTATAGTCGGTGCGATCGCGAATGGCAGTGTCGCCAAAATATTGCAGAAAGTTGAGGAATACCCAGTCGGCCAGCAGATTGTCGTAGCCAAAGGTGGGCACTTTTTGCAGCAGTTGGAGCTGGATGGCTTGGGCTTCGAGGTCGCGGCGAATGTCTTGCAGCGCTTCGGTTTTGCTGCGATTTTTCAGCGTTTGCAGCTGCGGCACCTGGAGGGCGGCGATCGCTCCCACACAGAGCACGGCGATCGCGGCACTCCATAGCCAAGACTGACGGGAATGGTTCTGGGAAGGCAGGGTGGAAGACATGGGAGGGAGCGGGAGGGGAAGGGAGAGAAAGGGTGGGTTTGCGGTTCTACCGCTAGGTTGCCCACATGGCGCTGATTTGCAGGCGATATTCCACAGGTTACATCGATTGGGATGGAATGGGTACGCTAGAGCGGTATCGCAAATACACTCAAAAACACACTCAACGTTCTTTTAAAAGTCCCTATTATCAGGTTCTTTTACGGGGCATTGGGCGATCGCCGCATTGCGCTTCTTGAGAAACCGACAGGCTAGTTTTCTATGACCTCAGCATCCAATCCCCCCTCTGGCTTTGACGTTCTGATTCCCGGTGAAATCAAGGGCGATGAGTTTTATCGCATCATCCAATTCATTGCCCGCCACGAAGATATTCACACAGTTCTAGAAATCGGCTCATCGTCGGGGGAGGGCAGCACCGAAGCTTTTGTCACCGGGTTGCGCGACAATCCCAACCACCCCACCCTGTTTTGTATGGAAGTCTCGACAGCGCGATTTTTGGCGCTACAAGAACGCTATGCCCAGGAAGGGTTTGTCCGCTGCTACAACGTTTCTTCGGTGGGGGTAGACGATTTTCCCAGCGCTGATGCGGTGGTCGAGTTTTATACCCATACCCCCAGCAACCTCAATTTCTATCCGCTGGATACGGTGCTGGGCTGGCTGCGGAGCGATATTCACTATGTCCAAGAGTCGGGGGTCAATGCCAACGGCATTGTCACGATTCAGCAAGAAAACGGCATTGAAGCATTTGATCTGGTGCTGATTGACGGCTCAGAGTTTACGGGTGCTGCCGAACTGGATGCGGTCTATGGGGCCAAATTTATCTTGCTGGATGACATCAACACTTACAAAAATCACGCCAGCCACCAGCGCTTACTGCACGACCCCAACTATGTTTTGGTTCACCAAAATAATGCAGTGCGGCACGGGTTTTCGGTATTTCGGCGGGCCGATGTGGTCAGCCAACTGTTAGCGCCTGCCGCTCAGTTTGACCAGCCACCCCAGGGCAGCGATTCCCCACCGGATGGGGCGATCGCCCTGCCGATTCACTTTTTTACGATTGTGCTCAATGGTGAGCCGTTTATTCGCTATCACATTGAGGTATTCAACCAGCTCTCGCTAGACTGGCACTGGCACATCGTCGAGGGCGTGGCTGCACTCAACCACGATACGGCGTGGAGCGTGAAGCTGGGTGGCCAAGTCACCCCCGATCTGCACGACAACGGACGCAGCAATGATGGCACCAGCGCCTACCTAGACGAATTGCAGCAGCAGTATCCTGACCGCATTAGCCTCTATCGCCAGCCGCCCGGTGAATTTTGGGACGGCAAGCTAGCAATGGTCAGCGCACCGCTGGCTCAGATCCAGACGGAGTGCCTGCTGTGGCAGATTGACGTGGATGAACTATGGACGGCTGAGCAGATTACGGCCGCCCACGATTTGTTTGTCCGCCACCCTGAGAAAACGGCGGCCTACTATTGGTGCTGGTATTTTGTTGGCCCTGAGCTAATCATCAGCACCCGCAACTGCTATGCCCAAAACCCCCAGCAAGACTGGCTGCGGACGTGGCGGTTTGAACCCGGCGATGTCTGGGCGTCCCATGAGCCGCCCCGCTTGGTGCGCCCCTCGCCCCAGGGCGATCGCCTCGATGTCGCGCAAATCAATCCCCTCCAGCACGACGATACCGAGGCCGAGGGGCTGGTTTTTCAGCACTTTGCCTACGTGATGCCAGCGCAGCTCCAGTTTAAAGAACGCTATTACGGCTATGCCAACGCCCTAGCGGGCTGGCAGGCGCTACAAGACCAGACGCGATTTCCGGTGCGGCTGCGGCAATATTTTCCTTGGGTGAACGATCTGACCATGGTCGATCGAGCGGCGGCTTGGCAGATCCAGCCGATTGCTCGCCCAGCGTCAGACCAGTGGCAGTTTGTGCCGCCCACGGCCGATGCTCCGTTCCCTGCCCCACCCGACTCGGCGCATCCGCTGATTGTGATCGATGGCGTCTTTTTTCAGCACTACAAAACGGGCATTGCCCGCGTCTGGCGATCGCTCTTAGAACAGTGGGCCACCACCGACTTTGCCCAGCATCTAGTCATCCTCGACCGAGTTGGCACCGCCCCCGAAATTGCGGGCCTGTCCTACTGCCCGATCGCCGCCTACAATGCCAAAGACCCAGAGGGCGATCGCCACATGCTGCAAGCGGTGTGTGATGGGCTAGAAGCCGATCTGTTTATCTCCACCTACTACACTCAGCCGTTGACTACCCCCGCCGCGCTGATGCTCTACGACATGATTCCAGAAGCGCGGGGTAAGTGGGACTTGCCGCTGGTGCAAGAAAAACGCACGGCGATCGCCTATGCCACCAACTACGTGGCCATTTCCCAAAATACGGCCACCGATGTCGAGCGGTTTTGCGGCGACGTGCTCAACAACACGGTCAAGGTAGCCTACTGCGGCGTCGAGCCCACCTTCCAGCCCGCCGACCCCGACCAGATTGCCGCCTTCAAACAAAAATATGGCATCACCAAGCCCTACTTTATGGCGATCGGTGTGGATAACCCCAGCTCTTACAAAAATAATGGGCTGTTTTTCCAGGGTTTTGCCCAACTGGCTAGCAAAACCGGCTTTGACCTGGTTTGCACCACCTTTTCCATCAACTTCTCGCCCGAATGGCGCGCTCTGACCGCAGGCAGCACGCTGCATCTGGTGCGCCTGTCTGACGAAGAGTTGGCCGTGGCCTATAGCGGGGCGATCGCCCTGGTCTATCCATCGCAGTATGAAGGCTTTGGCATGCCGATTTTAGAAGCGATGGCCTGCGGCTGCCCGGTGATCGCCTGCCCCAACTCCTCGATTCCAGAGGTGGCGGGCGATGCGGCTCTGTACGTACCCGACAGCGATGGGGCCGCCATGGCCGACGCTCTCTGCGAGGTGCAAAAGCCCTCTGTGCGTCAGCGCTTGATTCAAGCAGGGTTAGAGCGATCGCAAATGTTTTCGTGGGTGACAATGGCTGAGCAAGTGCGGAATGTGCTGATCGAGACGACCCTGGCACCGCTCAACCTGCGCTCGGTGAACCTGATTGCCGCCCCCGACTGGAGTCAGCCTGAAGATGCGCTCTACGAAGAACTCAGCCAAATCATTAACCCCTGGCTGCATCATCCTGAGCAAGACCGCATGACGCTGCTCATCGATATCAGCACCATGACCGACGGCATCGATTTAGAACTGCTGGTGGCTGACATCATCATGAACCTAATGATGCAAAGCGATGAGGCGATCGCAGAGCCGTCAATTGCTCCCCTTCCCCCCCTCAGCCCGATGCAGTGGCAGGCGCTGTTGCCGCGTTTGAGCGGATGTTTGGTGTTGGAACCGTCTGCGGATGGCTCGATTTTGGTGCAGGGGCAGGCGATCGCGGCGATTGCGGTGGCGGAGTGGATGGGCGATCGCGATTTGGACTAGGGTTGCGGTTCTAGCAGTACGGGACTGGCTGTGTGGGACTGGCTGTGCGGGACTGGCGGCCCGTACCGTAAAATCCACACCGCAAAATCTACAGCCCCGATCACAGAACTGACCAGAGTGGGCAAGCTAAAGATGTCACCGACCACTCTCGGCTGCACTGCCCAGCCCGCCTGCTTGCGCGGCTAGGTTGGGTCTTCGGCACGGGCCAGCATGATTAGGGTTATGGATTTAATACCCTGGAATTCTGAGGTAAGGGCGCACCGCGGTGCGCCCCTACAGAGAACTTGCTAGGTTGGTGGTTCTGATTGGTGGTTCTGAAAATAGGAACGTCACGATGGTTCAAAAAATGACTCAAAAAATTGATTCCCGGCAGCGCTTCCAAAAAATCTTCGTCATTGCGTCGGGCTTAATGTTCGCGGGCTCCATGGTGGCCAGCACCATTCCCCTATTCACCAACGCCCAGCAATATACCATCACCACAGCGGCCGACGATGTCAACAATACGCTCGAAGACCAGATTCGCGGCTATGAGCTGGTGCTGAAGCGTGAACCCGACAATACCACAGCCCTCGAAGGGCTAGCCAACGCCCAGCTTTCGTCTAATAACCCCCAAGGGGCGATCGCTCCCCTCGAAAAACTCGTTACACTGAATCCGGATAATCCCACCTACGCCAATCAGCTTGCCGATGCCAAAAAGCAAGTCGGGGAGTAACGAAAGGCAAAACCCGCCCGGCTGACGGGGAATTTTGCCATTTTTCCTGGACTTGTTCTGCTTTACCCGTTCCTCACCCCACCCCTTGTCATGACTCACCACATCTTGCTCTATACCGATGATCCGGGTATCGGAGGCGTCGCCCAATACAACCATACGATTTTGTTAGGGCTGGCAGAGCAAGGCTATCGCGTCACCTGTGTGCAAACCCTCAGCGACAACCCGCTGGTAGCCGAGCAAAAGCAGCGTGGGATTCAGCACGAGTGGCTTTATTTTCATACGGGCAAAGAGTTTGGGCGGACTTTTAGCAATCCGGCTGATGCTCAAGAAATCTTGGGCAAAACCAAGCCCGATCTGATTATCTTTAGCGATGCCTGCCCGATTTCTAATTTTGCCGCCAAGGAAGTGGCCCAGAGTTTGGGTATTCCCTTCATGGTGGTGATTGGCTTTGTCGCCCCCTACTTGGCGCAGCATTTTGGGGAAGGGGTCAATGCTGCTACCTATATCGCCATGCTGCAACGGCAGTATGAGTATGCGCGAGCGGTGATTGCGGTCTCGCAAGAAAATTTGGGGCTGCTGCACCAGCTGTTCGGTTTGCCGCCCCACAAGGGGCAGGTGATCCACTACGGTCGCCCTGAGGCTTACTTTACGCCACGGGATACCGAGATTCGCGATCGCCTGCGTCAGGAGGTGGGCATTCCCGCCGATGCAGTGGTCTGTTTTACGGCCGCTCGCCTAGAGGCTGTCAAGGGTTTTCAGTATCAGCTCGACGCCATTGTGCAGCTTAAAGACAGCCCGTTTTGGGAGGGTCTCTACTTTGTCTGGGCGGGTGATGGGGCGCTGTATGACTGGCTGAGTGAGGCGATCGCGGCCGAAAATATGGGCGATCGCGTCAAGCTGCTGGGGCAACGCTGGGATATTGCCGAATGGCACAATGCTGCCGATATTTTTGTCTTGCCGTCTGAGCTAGAGGGCATGCCCCTGGCCATTATGGAAGCGATGGCCAAGGGCAACCCGGTGATTGCTACAGCGGTCAGCGGCATCCCCGAAGAGTTGGGCGATACGGGCAAGCTGTTGCCCAATCCCGCTGATGATCCGCAAGGTGTGATTGACGGTTTAATCGAAACCATTACCGAGTGGGCGGATGATTCTGCCCTGCGCCAGGCGATTGGTCAGGCCTGCCAGCAGCGCGCAACGGTAATGTTTAAAGTACAGCGCATGGTCAATGAAACCCTTGCCCTTGTCCAATCAGCCCTAGAACCTGTGCCCCAAACTACGCCCCCTAGCTCCTCCAGTTCTACCTCCCAGCCCCCTGTGGTGGCCTCGGCATCTGCGGCTCCTGTGTCTGCGTCTGCTCCTGTGTCTGCGGCGTCTGTGTCTGCGGCGTCTGCGGCTCCTGCGTCTGCGTCTGCTCCTGTGTCTGCGGCGTCTGCGGCTCCTGCGTCTGCGTCTGTTTCTGCGACGTCTGCGGCGATCGCCTTTCCTCAGGGCGACTACGTTTCTCCGGGGCTGGCCCTGGTCAAACCCGATTCGGCGTTTCCACACAAGATTGTGGGCGACACCAGCACCTGCGATTGGCCCTACCTGCGCCGCGAAATTCCTCACAACTGGTATGTCGACGAGCGCTGGCCGATGGTGGGCTTTCTCAGCCGCGATGAGGCCCATATTCTCTACAACAGCGCGCTCCAGTTTAGCGGCCAGCGGGCCCTTGAGATTGGCTGCTGGATGGGCTGGTCGGCCTGTCACCTAGCGCTCGCCGGAGTGCAGCTCGATGTCGTCGATCCGCTGCTCGAACGCCCCGAATTTTATCAAAGCGTCAGCGGCTCGTTACGGGCGGCCGGTGTGTTAGGCAATGTCAACCTCGCCCCTGGCTATAGCCCCCAAAAGGTCGATGAGATTGCGGCCCGCGATCAGCGCAAATGGTCGCTGCTGTTTATCGACGGCAACCACGAGGCTCCGGCTCCACTGCAAGATGCGATCGCCTGTGAGCCTTACGCCGAAGCCGATGCAATGATCTTGTTTCACGATTTGTCGTCGCCCGATGTGGCCCAAGGCTTAGACTACCTGCGGCAGCGCGGCTGGAATACGCTGATTTATCAAACCATGCAAATCATGGGGGTAGCCTGGCGCGGCAACGTTCAGCCGGTCTACCATGAACCCGATCCGACGGTAGCGTGGCAGTTGCCTTCCCATCTCGCCTATTACTCTGTCAGCGGCATCCACTACCGGCCGACACTAGGCACAGCGGCGCGTCCTTTGCCGCCCGTGGCGTCTCCGGTGATATCGCCCGTGACGTCGCCCGTAGAGCTGCCCGCAGAACCGTCAGTCATGCCGCCAGCAGAGGCGAGCCCCAAGGCTACGATTGAGCAGGTGGAGGCCTTGTTGCAACAGGCGATCGTCCTCTTCAACGACCGTAAACTACTGGAGGCCTTGCATGCTGCCGAGGCGGCTGTCGCCTTAGGCATTGCCGTACCCAACTTACACTATGTTCGGGCAATGGCGCTGTGCCACTTAGGGCGTCATAAGGAAGGCTTAGCTGCCGCGAAGACCGAATTAGCGATTAACCCCGGCCATGCCCAGGCGCAGGAGATGATTGTCGATCTACAGCAGGTTTTGATGCAATCGAATGTGTCAGAGCTGCCGACCCTAGAGCGTCCTTGGCATACTTCCCTGCCACCGGAAATGCTGAAGTCTTTGCAGCGGGGCACCTTTCGCTACACCTATAAGGATGTGGCCTTGCTCAAAAACCCGTTTGACTTGGCACTGTATCCCATGCTGCTGTGGGACGTAAAACCCCGCACCATTATCGAGATTGGCTCTAAGGATGGCGGCAGCGCGATCTGGATGGGCGATATGCTCAACACTTTTGGGTTAGACGGGCATATCTACTCGGTGGATATCGTCAAAGTCAACGGCCCCCAGCATCCCCGCGTGACCTATCTGGAAGGCAACGGACGCGACCTTGGGCAGACCTTTAGCCCTGAGTTTTTGCGGCAGCTGCCGCGCCCGCTGCTGGTAATCGATGATGCCGATCACGAATATGAGACCAGCAAGCATATCCTGGAGTTTTTCCATCCCCATTTGCGGCAAGACGAATACATCGTCATCGAAGACGGCATTTTGGCGGATCTGCAAGGTGATGCCAAGGGCAACAGCGCCCCCCACCGCGCCCTGAAGGAGTTTTTGGCGGCTCATCGCGATGAGTATGTGATTGACGCCAACTACTGCGATTTCTTTGGCTATAACGTGACTTGGAACACCAATGGCTATCTCAAGCGGGTGAAGGTTTTGGCCACTCCTGCGCCTGTCGCTCAGCCGCCTGGCGCTGCATCAGCAGCGCCACCCGATACGCTGATCGGCCAGCTATTGAGCGGGGTGGAACAGATTGGTGGGCCGGGTGGCTCCTTGGGCAGCCGGCCGCTTGATCGAGAGCTGTTGCCGCAAGCGCTGCGGACGGGGCAAGAGCAGATGGCTCAGGGGGCAATCCAGTCGGCGATCGCCACCTATCAAACAATCCTGGCGATGAATCCGGGCTCGGTCACAGCCCATCACGCCCTCAGCAGTGCCTATTGGCAGCAAAATGCGGTGCAAAAAAGCCTCGAACATCACCTCTGGGCCAACCATGCCCACACCTGGCTGGGCAATGG
>DATNOW010000921.1:0-10175 GCA_036703515.1 Chroococcidiopsis sp. | reverse complement strand
GTGATCTACCCAGAACCGCTGGCGATCGCCGTTTATCAGCACCCCGTTAGCATTTTGGGCATTGGCTTCACCTTTGCCGCCCTGACCGGCATCTTCTTCAAAGAGGCCTTTTGCTTTAACCGATTTGAAACCAAACTGCTCACCCCCCTCGTGCCCATGCTGCTGCTGGGTCACTGGATCGGCATTTTACCCACGGTTACCGAGCAAATCATGCTAGCAGCCTGGGCCGCGCTATTTATGGTGTTTGCGGTGCGGAAGGCAATCCAGCCGATTCCACCGGATATTGGCGACAAGAGTGTCTTTGAGCATCTGCGCCAAGCGGCAAACGTCTAACAGGGGCGATCGCCCAGGCCAAGGGAAAAGGGGGGCAACCGATTGCGCCACTCAGGATCATGGCTTGAATAACTTGAAATTCCTGGGTAAGGGCGCACATCGGTACGCTCCTACAGAGAACTTGACGGATAGGAATTCTTAAATTCGCAGACCTTCGGCTGATTAGGCTGGCTGCCCTGAAAAATATATCCACAAATCAAAAGGCGTCTCACAGAACTTCTGTGAGACGCCTTTTAGCTATTTGGTGGCGGGGAGCGGATTTGAACCACTGACCTTCGGGTTATGAGCCCGACGAGCTACCAGACTGCTCTACCCCGCGGCGGCTTATTAACTATAGCAATACATTCATGGATTTGACAACCTTTTTCTTTTTGCCGCCCCGCACTGCCCCGGCGCATCCCCACCCAAAACCCCAAAACCCAGGCCACGCCTAAAGCAGCGACAGTTCACCCAAAACCTCTAGCCGCTTAAACTTGCTCAGGCTCATGTAGGTTTCACCCAGCGTCTCAGCAATGGAGGGGCTAATCCAGCCCATTTGCTTGAGTAGATGGATTGCCACGGCGTATTTCGCCCGTTTTGCGCCATCCATGGCTTTAATCGCCAGCCCCAGCCCTTCGCCAACCCGGCCAATGCACTGCACTCCTTCAGCGCCCGACTTGCTGACCAGCTCACCACTGGTCAACCGCATCAGCTCCGTGTCAAACTCGCCATCCCCAGCCACCAGCGAGGGGTGATGGGTCATAGCGCGGATAATGCGCTCCATGTCGAGGTTATCGCCCGAGGCCAACTGGGCGTAGAGTGTGGCAATCTGCCCCAACTGCATAAAATAGGTGGGCGCACCGCAGTCATCATGGGCGCAGATAAACTCTTCGGCGGGCATTTTGAGCAAGTCAGCCACTTTACTCAAAATCAGCTTTTGCACCGGGTGGTTGCGCTGCAAATAGCTATTAATCGACCAGTTGCGCTGCTGGCAGACGGCCAACATGCCGGCGTGTTTACCCGAGCAGTTGTATTCCAACGGGCTATGTTTGCCCTCTGGAGTGGGGCATTGCAACGCCGAAGGGTCGACATCACAGCGCCACAAAATATTGAACACCTGCCGGACTTGCTCGATACTGCCGCGATGGGAGCTGCACATAATCGCTAGGTCGCGGTCGTTTAGGCCAAAGCGCTCTAGGGTGCCGGTTGAAGTGATCGCTAAGGCTTGAAAGGGCTTGAGGGCTGAACGAACAAAAGTAGCCGTCTCGGCATTGCCCGCCACCGACAAAACTCGCCCTCGATTATCTGCGACAGTCGCCTGGACATAGTGAACAGATTCAATAATGCCTTCGCGCAGCAGTCTAACTTCCAGCTCTACGGATTGGGTGCGTTTTCCCCTTGTCATTCTGGCTCCAAGTCAATGTTGAATGGCGAAATTATGGGCCGACAGCGACAGGGTTATAGTCAAACAGCCCTGGCGGTGTTGCGTAGCCATGCACGTCGATTTCATCGAATACCGTATCTGACGGTTGGGGCATGCATCGAAAGTCGTGAGGCGAATACAGGCCGAAATAGACGCACAGCAGCTATAAACTAGCAGTTTTGAGTTCTGTCTTCGAGAAATTTAGCGCAAAACTTAAACCTTAAGTCTTTAGAAAAGCTTGCAATTGCTCTATGGGCTGTTTGTTTGTCGCTGCGCTCCCCAGACTCCAGCGGGTGGGGGATCAGAGCAAGGCCCAGATCACGCTGCCTAGCGCCATTAAAATGGCAAACGCTGCAAAGGTCTGCTGGATGCGCTTGAGCAGGGGCTGGATTTGATAGCTAACAATCAGGCGATCGCGCTGTAGCACTTCCTCCGGTTTCGTCCACGATTGGCCGTCATACCAGCCCGACTCTTCATAAAAAATTTCGGGCTTTGAGAGGCGATCGCGCACATAGGCCCAGCCCAGCCACAGCCGCACCAGCGCCAGCACCGGGATCACACTGGCCCCCGCCGACCCACTCAAAAAAAAGTAAAGGGGATATTTGCCAACGGGAAAACTGACCGTGGCCACAGGAGCGGCGATCGCCCAGTTGAGCAACCACAGGATCACGATCGGCTTGAGGTAGCCAACCCAGTCGAGGGTTGCCCAGCGGAAAAACCACGATTCCTGCAACTGCTGAAATTCGTTGAGGGGCTGCTGTTCGGTTGGAACGGGGCAGACAGGCGCAGTAGATTTCATGACACTGTAAGAACGTGGTAGGAACGTGGGTAAAATCGACGGAATGAAGACAGAAACGGCGCTAAATCGACGATTGGCTAACAGTCCTCACTTTACCGCTTTCCCCTCATTTTGGCCCACTGCCCTTAATAGATTGGGGAAATGGGTAAGGAGTGCGCTCGGCATGTCCCCAGAATGCTTCTAGGTTATAAAATTCGCGTTCTTTGGGCAAAAAGATGTGGGCAATCACTTCGCCATAGTCGATTAAGACCCAGTTGCCTTCATTTTTGCCTTCGCTTTGCAGCGGCAGTCGCTGCCATTTTTCGTAGACCGTGTCTTCAATCGAGCGGGCGATCGCCTTCACCTGAACACTAGAAAAGCCGCTCACAACCACAAAGTAATCTGTCAGATACGACACGTCTGAAACCTTGAGCAGGGCAATGTCGGCTCCTTTGCGGTCATCGGCCGCTTCGGCTATGGCCAGGGCTAGGGTGCGGCTATCGACAGCGCTCGATGGAGTCAGAGCAACAGATTTACGAGTAACGGTTTGCGGGGTGGTGATGATGCGCGCTTTAAACGAATTAGACATTATAAAGTCGGTTTCCTCCAAGTAGTGAATTTAAGGTTGGCTGGGGGTAGCCAGGGCAGGCTAGTCGAGCTAGCAGGCTAGCAGGCTAGTTAGTAATGGTCAAATCACGAATGGTCAAATCATATTGAAATAAGATGTTAGGCGGAGCGGGGTTGCTTGATCGGTGGGGATGACGGACGGTTGGGCGATCGCCGTTGGGTGGTGCGAGTATCTTCGCGCATAAACCAGTTGCGGGTGAGCAGCACGCGAGGATGAATCAACCGCTGTCGTGAGATTAAGTGATTGAGAGTGCAATCGGCCGACATCCACACGGCTTTGGGCAAGCTTTCTTGGCTGGCCTGGCGCAGGGTAATCAACTCAGGAGCATCGCCCCGCCCCGGCTCTAGGCTATCAGCCAAAAAAACAATGCAGCTAATTGGACTCATGCCCGGCCGCCCCAGGGTGTGGTCAGCGATCGCCGCCAATACATCCGGGTGGTCAACGCCAAACTCATCCCGCGCCACAATCGCCCCCACCTCAGCATGGAGCAAATGGGGATTCAGTTCTTCTACTGGGTCGATGGCTAGCCCATCCGCCTTCGCCATCGCCAGCAAACGCTGAGGCTTAAAGTATTTTGCCAGATCGTGCATCAAAGCCGCCTGAGCCGCAAGCGTCGTGTCAACTTGGTGGTGCTGGGCCAGCGCGATCGCCATCTCTTCAACGCGCACAACATGCTGCAAACGAGACTCAGGCACATTGACCGACAGCCAATCTAAAACCCGTTGACGTAACGCTTCGGTGAACTCTCCCATGCCGTGACCTGTCTCCGTTGATAGAACCTGTGATAGAACCCGCAATGCTGTGACGAAATGATGGCGATGAATGGGGTCAGATGAATGTGATCAAACGATGCTTAGATGATGCAATCGATAATGCGATCTGAGCCAAGCCACAACAGGCGATCGCAAAACCTAAAACTGAGCCACTTTGCGCCCTGCGCAGCCCATCCCTAAGGGTGACTCGATGCATTTTGAATTCTCTATAGCCTCTATTCTAAATAAATCTTTTGAAAATGAACGATTTAGGATTGAGAGTGTGTTAGAGCAAAGCGCCCAAAAAAGAGACCGTCAGCCACAGCAAAACAGCAGCAGTCCATTGAGCCGTTCATCTAGCAGTTCACTGCATGGATTAACTTTAATGAATTAACTTTAATGAATTAGCTGAAAATCACCAACCCACACTCCACTCCCGCCATCTCCCCCGCCGGCTCCCCCCTCCTCAAACCCCAAACGGGCCCAGGCAATGCGAAGCGCTCAGACAACACCCAGCCAGCCAAACCTTGCGGAGGGGGGTGTGGGGGGACGCGCCTCGTCCTCCCGCTGGGGGTTTGGGGGCTAGCCCCCAAGGCTGTTGGTTTTTAGCCGATGAGATTGCTGCTTCGCCGATTCAGTTAGCTTCCCCCATTCAGTTAGCTTCCCCCCACCCCCCTACGCCTGATTAAGAATCAAGCGAATTAGACTATCCACCAGACGCTCATTAGCGATCGCCATCAGTTGCTTTCCTTGCAGCACCTCTTGGCTAAGGATATGAGCAATCAGCGTTCCAAAAAAAATCCGCGCAGTCATTTCAGGATCAGGCAAATTTAGCTCTGGATGCAGCAACAAATAGCAACTCAGCACCTGATCGCCCTTATTCACAATCTCACGCACATACAAATGCGCCAGCTCAGGAAAACGCCCCGATTCAGCAAACAATAGGCGAATAAACGCAATGTATTCGGGATCATCCATCAACCCCAAAACAACCTCCGCCAGCCGTCGCAACACCCGCTCAGGCGACTCCGAAGCCGGAAGCTCGCAGCCAAACTCAAGGTGAAACTGGCGCAGCACCAACCGCTCAAACAACGCGACAAACAATCCCTCCTTATTTTGAAAGTGATTGTAAATCGTATGCTTCGAGACCCCCGCCTCCGCCGCCACCCGATCCATACTCGTCGCGGCATAGCCATGCTGCAAAAAGATCTGCATGGCACCCTGCAAGATTTGTTCGGGCTTGCAAGAAGGCTCTGAACCCAGATTGTCTGCGGCGCGACTCAGCATGATCCCATTCCAACGAAACGTACAACGTTAACGGCCAAACCGTCTGTGCAGGGCAAAACAAAAAGACGCCTCTCTACACACCAATCGCCAATACTATAGCAACCCTCAGGATCAGCAACCCTCAGGATCACAGAGCGGTGCATACACCACAAACCTGATGCCCCCAGCCTTTTAGCCCCGTTTGACCGGTCTAATCTTATAGCCCAGTAGGATGAGGATTTCTGTAAACAACCCCTCTAGGATAGGTATTGAAGACGGTTCATAAAGTTTTGTAGACACGGTTTACAAGACAGTGTCATATTAATTATCAACTGCACTACACCGTGCAGTGCAGTGCATGGCAGAGCCCACTGCAACCAGATTACGCCCCTCAAAAAACTTGCCTGGAGCCAGTTTTGGGTTTTGGTGCTGGTTTGATGGCGTGTCAGGCATAATCCGGTTTGCGATTCTTCATCCCCTACCCTCCCCCGACAAAACGGCGTTATGACTATTAGCAAGACTCAAACCTGGTTAACGGGACGGAACTTATGGTTGTTGGTTGCAGCCCTAGCGCTGCTAGGTGGCGGATTTCTGGCAGCCAGGCTGTTGGCCACCACACCCAGCGCGAAGACGGCCGACGTAGGGGCAGAGGCATCACCCACCCCACAGCAGGTCATGGTGACCGCCCTGGGGCGGCTAGAGCCCGCAGGCGAACTGGTAAAAGTGGGCGGCCCGTCGTCAGAGCGGGTAGCGCGCCTGGCCGTTAACGAAGGCGACTATGTCACCAAAGGCACCGTGCTCGCCTACCTCGAAAGCTATGAAGAAACCCTGGCCGAGCGGGATTATGCTGCCAGCCAACTGGCTGAAGCAGAGTCAAAATTGCGGGCCGAAACCCAGTATGGCCGCGCCCAAGTGCAAGAGGCCCAGACCCGATTGCAGCAAGTCGATCGCCCCGGTGAGTTTGAAATTCAGGCGCAGCAGGCCGCAGTGCGCGAGTTAGAAGCCCAGCTTAACCTAGCCCAGATTGACCTCCGACGGTTTGAAGATTTACGCCAAGAAGGGGCGATCGCCCAGCAGGAGCTTGATCAGCAAATTACAAAAGTGCGGGGCGTACAAGAACAGTTAAACAACGCTCAAGCCACCTTAATTCGGCTGCAAAATGCATGGACCGCCGACCGCAGCAACGCTAGGGCGCAGGTGCAGTCGGCCCGGGCCGAACTAGTGCGATCGCAAACCCAAATTGAAGTAGACTCTGCGGCCCGCAACCTCCAGCTAGCCGAGGCCAAGCTAGAGCGCACGATCATCCGCGCCCCCAGCGATGGTGAGATTTTCCGCATTGTGACCAAGCAGGGCGAAGCCATCGGGCAAGAAGGCACAATCTTAGAAATGGGCGACAACCGCCAGATGTACGTCGTTGCCGAGGTTTACGAAAGCGATATCGGCCGCGTCCGCAAAGGACAGCAGGCAACCATCACCAGCCGCAACGGGGCCTTTGACGAACCGCTCACCGGGCAGGTGGAACGCATTGGCAGCCAGATCTTTAAAAACAACGTCCTCGATGACGACCCAGCTGCCGACGCCGACGCCCGCATCGTCGAGGTCAAAATCCGCCTCAATCAAAGCGAAGCCGTCGCCCAACTGACCAACCTCCAAGTTGATGTGCAGATCGACGTGCGGTAACGTCTCACCCACCCACCCACCCACCCTCTTTCTCCCTCCCCCATGCGCACCCCCCTAGCCTGGTTAAACCTGATTAGCGAACGCACGCGGATGATCGTGGCGATCGCGGGTGTGTCTTTCGCAGTCATGCTGATCTTCATGAACCTAGGCTTTCTCGGTGCCTTGCTGCAAACCTCCACCGAGATGTATAGCCAAATCAATGCCGAAGTGTTTTTGATTTCGCCCCAAACCCAGGAGATTAGCACCAGCAAAACCTTTCCGCGCGATCGCCTCTATCAAGTCGCTGGCATTGAAGGCGTTAAACGGGCCATGCCGATGTACGTTGGCTACATGCAGTGGCGCAACCCAGAAACCCGCCGCAGCCGCGCTCTATTTGCCTTTTCGATCAACCCCAACGAGCCGGTGTTTTTGATGCCAGAGCTGCAAGATGCCAAGACGATTCGGGCCATGGAGCGCCCCGATGCCGTTTTATTTGATCGGCGATCGCGTCCTGAGTTTGGCCCCCAAGCCATCGGCACCACCACCGAAGTCGAACGCCGCAAAGTGACCATCGTCGGCACCTATGACCTCGGCGGCGGCTTCACCTCCGACGGCACCCTGATCCTCAGCGACCAAAACTTCCTCCGCTTCTTTTCCCCCCGCAGCCTCAACCGCATCGACGTAGGGCTGATCCAAATCGACCCCGCCGCCGATATCGAGCGCGTCACCCAGTCGATTCGCGACAAGCTCTATGTCAATGGCAAACCCAGCGATGTCCTCGTCCTCACCAAAGATGAAATCATCCGGCGAGAGCAGACCTACTGGCTGGTTGCCGCCTCCCTCGGGTTTATCTTTGGGCTGGGTGTGGTGGTGTCCTTTATTGTCGGCACCGTGATCGTTTACCAAATCATCTATACCGATATTTCCGACCACTACGCTGAATATGCCACCCTCAAAGCCATGGGCTATCGCAACCGCTACCTGTTTGGGGTGGTGCTGCAAGAATCGGTGATCTTGGCGATTATGGGCTATATCCCAGGCAGTATGCTGTCGGCCCTTTTGTATGCCCTCACGACCAATGCCACCAGCGGCACCTTGCCCATGAGCATGAACCTGGGGCGTTCGATTTTTGTGCTGATCCTCACGCTGTCGATGTGTTCTCTATCCGGGCTGATTTCTGTGCGCAAAGTGATGACCGCCGATCCAGCGGAGGTGTTTTCATGAACCGTTTCATGCAGCAGCTATGGCGTCGCACACCGCTTGCGTGGCTCAACCTCACCCACAGCCGCCGCAAGCTGTTGACCTCTCTCGCCGGGGTAGGATTTGCCGTCCTGCTGATGTTTTTGTTCATGGGCTTCCAAAACGCGCTGTATGACAGCCAAGTGCAGGTGATCAAGAAGCTCAACGCCGACATCATCATCACCAGCAAGCTGAAATACACCATGTTTGTGCCCGAGTCATTTGCTCGCCGCCGCTTGTATCAGGCCCGGGCCTTTGAGGGAGTGGAAGCCGCCTATCCGCTCTACATTGGCGATATTGGCGAATGGCGCAACGTGGAAACCCGCGAAACCCGTGCGGTGCGGGTGCTAGCCTTTAACCTCAAAGACCCCGTGCTGCTGGTGCCCGAAATTCAAGCGCAGCTCGACAAACTGCGGTTGCCCAACACAGCCCTAGTCGACTTGAAATCCCGTCCAGAGCTAGGGCCACGCACGGCCGGTGTGGTCACAGAGCTATCCAATCGCCAGTTGCGGGTGGTGGGCAACTACAGCCTGGGCACCGACTTTGCTGCGGGCAACGGCAACTTGATCATGAGCGATCAAAACTTCCTGCGCTACTTTGCCGATCGCGGCCCCGAGGAAGATCCACGCAGCCTAGGCACCGTTGATTTGGGGTTAGTTAAAGTCAAGCCGGGTGCCAATGTGCAGGCCATTGTGGAGGCCATTCGCCAAAAAGTTGCCCTCGAAAGTGACGACTGCGCGGCCGGTGAAGATATCGGCAAGTGTGGCGATATTACGGTGATGACCCTCGATGACTTTGTTAACCGAGAGCTCGTCTACTGGCGAGAAAACACCAACATTGGCTTTGTGTTTACGCTGCTGACCACGATGAGCTTTATCGTCGGCATTATTTTGGTTTACCAGATTCTGTATACCGATGTAGCCGACCACTGGGCCGAATATGCCACCCTCAAAGCCATGGGCTATCGCAATGTGTTTTTGCTGGGAGTAGTGCTGCAAGAGGCTATTTTTCTCTCCGCGCTGGGGTTTATTCCAGGTTTTCTGATCAGCGTCTTGCTCTATGACCGCACGCGAGAAGCCACTGGCCTGCTGATGCAAATGACCCCCGATCGGGCGCTAAGCATCTATGTTTTAACGTTTTTGATGTGTTTAGTGTCGGGGGCGATCGCCGTCCGCAAAGTGCAGGCCACCGACCCAGCCGAAGTCTTTGGCTAGTTTTTTGGCTAACATTCTTGGCTAACTTTGCCCTCTTGCCGCAAACTCAGCAAACTCAACGGAACGGTTAACACTCCCTAGGAACCCAACGATGGACGCCGCCGCAACATCCCCAAACCCCCCAGCCAACCCCCAATCCAGCCCTCCATCTAGTGCAACGGACAGCCTGAGCGATCAGGTCGACCCCAGCTTAGCCGTGCAAATTCGCAACCTCAACTATTTCTTTGGGGCAGGCGAACTGAGAAAACAGGCCCTGTTTGACATCAGCATCGACTTTCCCAAAGGGCAGATTGTCATTATTACCGGCCCCTCCGGTTCAGGCAAAACCACCTTTCTCAGCCTGATTGGGGCACTGCGCACCCTGCAAGAAGGCAGTCTGCGCGTCATGGGGCGCGAACTCGTCGGCATGAGCAACGCCAACCTAGTCACAGTGCGGCGCGGCATCGGCTTCATCTTTCAGGCCCACAACCTATTTGAGTCGCTAACAGCTTCGCAAAACGTCGAAATGGCTGTCGAGCTCCTGGGCGGCTTCAAAAACAAGCGTGAGCAGGCGCGAGCCATGTTAGAGCAAGTTGGGCTCGGGCATCGTGTTGACTACAAACCCAACCAGCTCTCCGGCGGACAAAAGCAACGGGTGGCGATCGCCCGCGCCCTCGTCAATCAACCCCAGCTAATCCTCGCCGACGAACCCACCGCCGCCCTCGACAAAGAATCAAGCCGCAACGTCGTCACCCTGCTGCAAAATCTAGCCCGCGAGCAAGGTTGCAGCATCCTCATGGTCACCCACGACAACCGCATCTTAGACGTCGCCGATCGGGTCGTCAACATGGTAGACGGCTACCTCGATTCCGACACCAAAGCCAGCGACTTCGCCAAAGTCCACGATCCCAAATCCCTCGATCCC
>DATNOW010000920.1:0-2388 GCA_036703515.1 Chroococcidiopsis sp. | reverse complement strand
TGGAATGACATGGAACCACGGCGCACATTGGTGCGCCCCTATGGTGTGAAATGATGTCAAATAAGGGCGCACATTGGTGCGCCCTTACCGGGAATTGGGTTAATTCGCAATCCTAAAACCTAAGACTGGGGCCAGTTGATCCAGTCTTGGGGCTTGAGGAAGATGTCGTAGAGTCGGGCTTCTGGCGTCCCGGCTTCGGGCTGGTAGCTGTATTCCCAGCGTACCAGCGGCGGCAGCGACATCAAAATCGACTCGGTGCGCCCGTTGGTCTGGAGCCCAAAGATCGTACCCCGGTCGTAGATTAGGTTAAATTCGACGTAGCGACCCCGACGATAAAGCTGGAAATTGCGCTCGCGATCGCCATATTCGGTGTTGCGGCGCTTTTCCACAATCGGCAGGTAGGCGGGCAGGAAGGCGTGGCCGCAGTCTTTGATAAAGGCAAATAGCTGCTCCCAACTGCGGGGTTCGACGTCCCCGACCTGATTGCTATGGGCGGCCGCTGGGCCGTCTGGGGCTGGGCCGCGATAGAGTTTGCCCCGGCCGTCTTGGTAGTCAAAGAAGACGCCGCCGACGCCACGCGACTCTTGGCGATGCTTGAGGTGGAAATATTCATCACACCACAGCTTAAAGGTGGGGTAATACTCAGGGTGGTGAGCATCACAGGCTTGCTTCAAGGTCTGATGGAACTGGATCACATCCGCATCAAACGGATAGTAGGGGGTGAGGTCAATGCCGCCGCCAAACCACCACACGGGGCCCGCTTCAAAGTAGCGGTAGTTGAGGTGCACCGTCGGGATGTAGGGATTTTTGGGATGGAGCACCATGGAGGTGCCGGTGGCATAAAACTCATGCCCAGCGGCCTCGGGGCGCTGCACCAAAATCGACGGGGGTAGATCTTTGCCCCAGACCTCAGAAAAGTTGACACCGCCCTGCTCAAACACTCCCCCATCACGGAGAACGCGCGATCGCCCGCCGCCGCCTTGCTCGCGCTGCCAGGCATCTTCCCTAAACTGAGCCACGCCATCTGCGGCTGCCAATTGCTCACAGACTAGATCCTGAAAGTCTTTCATAAACTGACTGACTTTCTGCCGTGAATCAGCGGGTGGAACAGCGTTGGAGGTCGCAACTTTTGGGGTAGAAGTGTTCACCATAGGTCTATAGGTTGAATGTGATCAAAGGGGACGCAGGTTTACTGAAACAATTTTTACAATAGATGGATGTGTAGATGAAGGTGCGCAGGGGCGATCGCTCGCTTAGGGCTTCACAGATTTGCTTAAGTCTCACGAAGCTAAAATCGCAGACTTCTGTGCAAGTCCTATAATGTCGCCTGATACCTCCGTCGCAACAGCCAACGGGTAAACGCATCAAGTCGTTTCTAATGACGAAGCTAAGGTCTCACGTACGGTTATATAGCCTACCTTGGATTGCATTTGATTGAGCAATTTAGATAGGAATTGTAAAAGGGAGTTAACGTTCAATGCTAGGCTTCTGGTCTCGATTGGTTCGGCGAGAAGTGATTCTCGTTCGTCCACTGGTGAGCACCTACCAAATTGTCAGTTCGGCCTCGGTAGACATGCTGTGGCGCAAACTGGTGAACCTGGCAGATGTCTCCTGGCATCCCCTGATCGCTAGCACCAATGTGCCGAGGGGGTTGATTCCAAAGCCGGGTTTGATCTATCAGGCGATGTCCCGCCTGTTTCCGATGCCGATTCAGATTTTTGTGGAGCGGGTGTTGCCACGGGAGCTGATCACCGTCCGCATCCTGGCCCTGCCTGGGGTGGAAGAACGCGTTACCTATCGCATCGAATCGACTCTCTGCGGCACTCAGGTTTCTTATTCGGTGACGCTGCGGGGCTGGCTGTCGCCCTTGGTGTGGTCGGTGATTCGCCCCTATGCGGCCAGGGTGGCTGCTGAGTTGGCCCACGCGGCTGAGCAAGAAGCCAAGGACTTACTGGGGCGGCGGCCTAAGTTTCGTCAGTCGAGTTTTCAAGATTTGCTGGGGATCCTGTTTATAGCGTGGTGTGCGGGGCAATCTACCTTTTGTTAGGCATTAGGTAGGAATGTGGATACTCTTGACTCTTCCCACCCACTTACCCTCCCCTCAGACCGAATCTTCATGGATTAGCAATCCCCTAATCTCTGAGCGATCGCCTGTCAGTCTTGGTGTTTTCAAAGATCTGCGGGGCGATCGCCTTTTTGTAGCCAAAATCCGCTAAAACAGGCGCAGCGGCTAATACGTTTGTTTTGGCGAAATATCAAGCTGACCGATCAATTCAATCTAGGCTTGTATCCATGCGCTGCCAAATTGTGAGCAGGTCAGGATCTACAACCCGATGACGGTTTTATCCCCATTTCAGGGATCGCTAATAGCTCAAATTAATTCAGAAT
>DATNOW010000919.1:0-3133 GCA_036703515.1 Chroococcidiopsis sp. | reverse complement strand
TGAATGGTTGATGGATTGGTGACATCTAACCGAACAGCTTTTGCTGTTTGTGGATACTGCTGCTCTAAATCTTGGATTTTGTTGAGATTGCGGGCTGTGACAATGACGCGATCGCCCTGAGCCAATGCGGCTTCAGCCAGCGCACGACCAAACCCTGTTGAGCTACCTGTGATTAACCAAACGCGAGACAATGTTTGATGAGACATACCATGAATTCCTAAATATACAAGGGCATCGATTGTCAATTAATGGCGTGTTTTTGCTTGTGCTAACAGGGGTTGGCGAGTCCCACGTTTAATTAAATCTGCTGCTTTTTCACCAATCATGATCGTGGGTGCATTGGTATTGCCGGTCGTCAACGTTGGCATGATGGAGGCATCGACGACCCGCAAACCTTCAACGCCATGCACTCGCAGTTCAGGATCAACCACCGCCATTGGATCAGTGCCCATTTTGCAGGTGCCGACTGGATGGGACATCGTATCGCACGCGTCTCGAACGTAAGCGGCGATCGCCTCATCACTCTGCACATTAAGACCGGGAGCTAGTTCCTCGCGCCGAAATTCATCAAAGGTACTGGATTCAAAGATTCGACGTAAGACTTTAATTCCTTCGACCAGCTTTTGCACATCGGTTTCACGTTGTAGATAGTTCATCTGAATTAACGGTGGATCTTGTGGATCGGATGAACGCAACCTGACATCTCCAATGTTTTCAGGCTGGGTCAATGAGGCGACCCCAAAGAACCCGGTGCCAGAGCGGTTAGAGCCAGGCGGTGCCCACAAAATCGGCCCGGAGAAACACTGCAAATCGGGCACAGTCTCCTCGTTATGCTGACTGTGAAAGTACAATCCCGCTTCAGCAATCCCACTGCTGGTGCTAACAGGATGGACATCCTCTGCCGCTCGGTAAGTGATGGGAGCCAGGACGTGATCTCGCAGATTTTGACCCACTCCAGGCAGTTCAACGACGATCGGAATGTCTAATGCTTGCAACTGTTCGGCAGCACCAATGCCCGAAAGCAGCAGCAGTTTGGGTGAATCGAATGCGCCTGCACTGACAATCACTTCCTGGTTGACATGAACCTGATAGAGTGCACCTTCGCGCAGATATTCCACCCCAACGGTGCGATCGCCTTCGAATAACAACCGAGTCACCAATGCCCCCGTTGTTACCGTCAGATTAGGGCGATCGAGGATAGGCAACAGAAAGGCAGCCGCCGCACTGTGTCGCTTACCGTCTTTAACGGTTAACTGATAGAGTCCAGCCCCTTCTTGGTGGCTACCGTTGAAGTCAGGATTGTTGGCATAGCCCAGGGCGATCGCACTCTCAACAAAGCGTTGAGACGTAACAGCCGGAGCCGCAATATCCGTGACGCTTAATTCGCCATCCACCCCATGATAGTCAGAAGCACCCCGTTGCTGCTGCTGCGATTTCTTGAAGTAAGGCAACACATCCTGGTAACTCCAACCAGGATTTCCCAACGCCTGCCAGTGGTCATAATCATGGGGATTACCCCGGATATAAATCATGAAATTAATCGAGCTGCTACCCCCCAAAACCTTGCCACGGGGACAAAAGATTTTGCGATTATTGAGATAGGGTTCCGGTTCAGAGAAATAGCTCCAATCCACTTCAGAACCGAGTAAGCTCAAGCATTCTGACGGAACTTGAATCTCTGGTTTGGTATCTGGATTCCCCGCTTCCAGCAGCAACACCGTTGTTTCCCGGTTTTCTGTCAGACGGTTCGCCACGACGCAACCGGCCGAGCCAGCCCCAATCACGATGTAGTCAAAGTGAGTCATCCGAATTCTCCTGATTCGCTCAAATTTCGCGAGCCCTGTGTTTACAGGAGTTACAGCTCGATCACAATTTTGGCGACAGCCGTGCCCTGCTCTACGGCTTCGTGGGCAGCCAGTGCCGTCTCTAAGGTGAACTGGCGCGGGTCAACGACAGGACGCAACTGATGGGCTTCTGCTAATTGGGTCGCCTGACGCAAAATCTCGCCATGATGCGCCCGACCTTCACCCGTCAACAGGGGCAACAGCACGAACACACCCGAGTAGGTGGCTGCCCTGCGGGAGAGGGGCAACAGAGAATGGCTGCCCCAACCGTAGTTACTCACGACATGACCATAATTGCGGACAGCTTCAAACGCATCATCCAGGGTGGAGCCACCCACCGAGTCGTAGACCACATCAAAACCTTTGCCATCCGTAAAGGTTTGGACGATCTGGGCGATCGCCGTACTGCGATAGTCAATGGGTACAGCACCCAGTTGTTTCACCAGGTCATGTTTGGCTGCGGAAGCTGTCGCAAACACTTGAGCACCCCGCGCTTTAGCAATCTGCACAGCCACATGCCCGACGCCACCCGAACCACCCAGGATCAGGACTTTCTGACCCTCGTGGACATTGGCTTGATCGACCAGTCCTTCCCATGCAGTCAGAAACACCAGCGGTAAGGCCGCCGCTTCCCGGAAGGTAAGGTTAGTTGGTTTTTTGGCGAGCAAATCGGCATCGACCGCCGCAAATTCAGCCAGCGACCCTTGCAATCCGCCAACGCCGCCCGTCATTCCATACACCTCATCCCCCACCTGAAATGCAGTAACTTCTGAACCAACGGCTTCGATAATTCCAGCTAAATCAATTCCTAGCACCGAAGGCAGCACCTGTTGGGCGTGGGGGGCTTTCCCGGTGCGAATTTTGCTGTCAAGCGGGTTAACACCACTCGCCTTAATTCGCACCAGGACTTGGTTTGCAGTGGGTTCTGGGCGGGGAATTTCAGTCGTCCGAAATGTCGCCGTTTGTTCATCTACCATCAAAGCCTGCATCGTTGAAGATGACTTCATCGTCTAACTCCTGAATGACTTAGTGTTTAAGGGGAGAGGGGCGCGCCGACAATCCAAGTATCGTATTGGCGAGCCAGATCCATCCAGCCTTCAGGCGGTGTTTGACCGATTTTTGGGAAAAAATCGTCGATGCCACCGGGTGTGAAGATGAAGAGTAAGCGAGCCACTTCGGATGAAAGATTTACCCATCCATGCACACTGTTGCGGGGGATCACGACCGATGTTCCGGGGCCAGCCTCAAACTCTTCGCCCGCGCAATGAAATCGAAATCGACCTTCCAAC
>DATNOW010000918.1:0-2564 GCA_036703515.1 Chroococcidiopsis sp. | reverse complement strand
CCAACATTTGATTATTTCGAGCGTGGAACATTCGGCCGTGGCAGAACCGGCGAAGCGCTTAGAGCAATTGGGCTGGGCGGTGACGCGCCTGCCGGTCAACGCTCAAGGGCGGGTCAACCCCGATGATTTGGCGGCGGCGATTCGCCCTAACACCGTGCTGGTATCGGTGATCTACGGGCAAAGCGAAGTGGGGACGCTCCAGCCGATTGAGGCGCTGGCTACGATCGCCCGCGATCGCGGCGTGCTGTTCCATGCCGATGCGGTGCAGGTGGCGGGACGTCTGCCAATTGATGTGCAGCAGCTGCCGGTCGATTTGCTGTCGCTTTCGAGCCACAAGATTTATGGCCCCCAAGGGGTCGGGGCGCTCTATATTCGTCCTGGCGTAGAGCTCGTGCCGCTGCTGTTGGGCGGTGGGCAAGAGTCGCAGTGGCGATCGGGCACCCAGGCGGTACCGACGATCGCCGGTTTTGGGCTGGCGGCAGAGCTGGCCGCCCAAGAGATGGCGCTGGAAACGCCCCGACTGCGGCAGTTGCGCGATCGCCTGTTTGACCAGTTGGCGGGGGTAGCGGGGCTTTATCCCACGGGCGATCGCCTGCATCGCTTGCCCCATCACGTCAGCTTTTGCTTGCAGCATGCCGATGGCGATACGCTAACGGGCAAAACCCTAGTGCGGCAGATGAACCTGGCAGGGATTGCGATTAGTGCGGGGTCGGCCTGTCACAGCGGCAAGCTTTCCCCCAGCCCGATTTTGCAGGCGATGGGCTATGGCGATCGCGTTGCCACGAGCGGCATCCGTCTGACCCTAGGGCGAGACACCACGATCGACGACATCGACTGGACAACAATGGTGTTGAAGCAAATTTTGGCTCGCTTAGCGCTGCCCGTCTGCACCAACGCCTAATTTTGGCGAATAGCTTTGGGCGAATAGCGTTTGGAAAAAAATCTTGACGCATAACGCTGGGGTGTGACCCTTGATCTGCATGCAATCTATAAACGGATGCTATAGATTAGAGCAGTGATCGAGCGCCGATTTGAGTTTTACGCATAACCGACCGGAGCCAGTTATGAACGACAACAGCGACAGCAACAAGCAGCAGTTTCTCAATCCGCTTTCGACCTATTACGGCGAAGGTAGACCCGAAAAGCTGGCCTTTAATGCAAATCTGCAAGAATTTGCCAACCGCGTCTTGATTTTATGCTCGCTGGAAACGGGCGGCAAGATCACGCCGGAAGAGGCCTATACGCAGATCCGCGATCTGTGGCATCAGCTCAAAGAATCGAAGAAAACGCTGCTTGATGCGCCGCCGCTGCCCCGTCCAGAGTTGCCGCCCGACGAATAAAGACGACCAATCAGTGGCCAATCAACGGCCAGACCAATCAACGGCTACCAATCAACGGCCATTCCCATCAACGGCTAGAATCAGCACTCTAGGCTGAGCCTTAGACCTGCCGCAGATGCCATGCTTTGGGCTGGGTGAAGGTCTGAATGCCGTAGTTGGAGAGGGTCAGCCCGATGCCCGAATGCCCGCGCCCTGACCAGGGCAGGCGGGGGCTAACCCGATCGCAGCAGTTCCAGTAGACGGTGCCGGTGTTCATCGCACGTAGGATGGCGGTAGCGCGATCGCGGCTGGGGGTGTAAACGCTGGCGGTGAGCCCATAGGGGGTGTCTTGCATCAGAGCGATCGCCTCAGCGTCGTCGTCCACGGCCTGGATGCCGATGATGGGGCCAAAGCTCTCCTCGGTCATGACGGCCATGGAGTGATTAACGTTGACGAGCACCGTCGGTGCAAAGACATAGCCGGGACAGGGCAGGCGATCGCCCCCTGTGAGCAGCGTGGCCCCCTTGGCGACGGCATCTGCGACCTGCTGTTTTAAAACTTCAATTTGGGCAGGACGGGCGATCGCCCCGATATAGGTGTTCTCATCGCTGGGATCGCCCACGACACAGTCTTTTACCGTCGCCATAAAGGCATCGACAAAGGGTTGATAAATCTTGCGGTGGACGTAGATCCGCTCGACTGCGCAGCAGCTTTGCCCGGTGTTATAAAACGCGCCATCGGCCACCGCCGGGGCCACCGCCGCAATATCGACATCATCGGCCACATAAACCGGATCTTTGCCCCCTAGCTCTAGCTGCACCTTCATCATCTGGCTGGCAGCGGCGCTGGCGATTTTTGCCCCCGTCGCATAGGAGCCGGTAAAAAACACGCCGTTGAGCGGATGGCTGAGCAACTCTGCCCCCGCTGCCCCCGTGCCCAGAATGGTCTGAAACAACCCATCGGGTAGCCCCGCCTCCGTCATCAACCGGGCGATCGCCATCCCCGTCAGGGGGACAAATTCTGACGGCTTGTAGAGCACCGCATTACCCGCCAACAGCGCCGGGATAAACACATTAGAACCGACAAAATAGGGATAGTTCCAAGCCGAGATATTGGCAATCACCCCCAGCGGCTCGTGGCTAATCTGCTCTTGCAGACCGCTATCGGGATCATCCAGCACCGTTTCGGCCCCTAAGACCGACTCGGCGTTGTCTAAAAAGTAGGCGATGCGGCTACAGGTGGTGC
>DATNOW010000917.1:0-4754 GCA_036703515.1 Chroococcidiopsis sp. | reverse complement strand
TTTTGTTTCCTATGCCCAAGAAGCCCGCCCCTATAGCCTATGGGTCTTGCTGCTGACCCTATCGGGGGCGGTGTTGCTGTGGGCGCTGCGGCGCAATCGTCCTGGGCAGTGGGTGCTGTATGGGCTGCTTGTGGCGCTGTGTGCTTACACCTCGCTGCTGTCGCTGCCGGTGCTGGTCGGGCAAGGGCTGTATGCGATCGCCACCACTAGCCGATGGGGATCGCGCTGGCTAGGCACCTATCGCAGTTCAGCCAGACCCCTCAGCAGTTCTCTTAGTAGCTCTCTGAATGCCCTGTCATTTTCGGGACGGATGGACAATCGCGCCCGCCATGCCCTGATTGCCCTAGGGCTTGGGCTGCTCACCCTCCTGCCCTGGCTACTCCTCGCCCTAGGGCGCTGGGACACCCTGCAAGACAACACCACCTGGATGCGCGCTGGCATGGACTGGCCTTTCCGGTTGATCATTGGGCTGTATACCTTGGCCGTGCTGGTGTTTGATGTGCCGGTCGCACCGCTGGGCAGCCCAGCCCTGCTGATGGAGGTGGTGATTGCAACGGGGGTAGTGGCGATTTTTGCCGTTGCCGTTTGGGCTCTCTGTCGCCGTGCTCCGGTGCGCGTGTGGCTGTGGGTGGTATTGGTCAGCCTGCCGACGCCGCTGCTGCTGCTGGGTTTGGATCTGGTGCTGGGGGGGCAGCGCTCGACGGCTCCGCGCTATCTAATGCCTGTGCATCTGGGGCTGATTTTGAGTCTGGCCTATGCCCTCTCGCAGGGGTGGGTTGACCGCCGGGCCGCCGTTCAGCAGCGCTGGCGCTGGGTGGCGATCGCACTACTCTGCTTAAGCTTATTGTCGTGCGGGCTGCACTGGCAGCGATCGCCCAAATATCAAAAAACGCGCAATCTCGACAATCCGGCGATCGCCCAGCTGATCAACGCTGAGCGATCGCCCCTGCTGCTGGCCGAGCCCGACGAAACCTTAGATATTCTTTCACTGAGCGGCGAGCTTGACGACGATAGCCGCATCCGCATTGTGCCTACAGATTCGGTGATTGCGGCGATCGCCACTGCCCGCAGCCTCGGCTCTTGCCAAGCCTCAATCCTGATCTTTAACCCATCTGCCCAATTGCAACAGCAGCTGATCCAACTGGCCCCAAACGGGGGAAAGGAAGTGTTTACCCCCCAGCGCCTGATTCCTGACGAGCTAGCTCTGACGCTTTGGCAAGTGGGCCCTGACCCAACCCGCTGTGCCCAAGGGTCGGGATCGTGGGGGACGGGGGACAAACTACAGCGGTGGACGGTGCCTTAGAAGCGATGCCGCGCTAGTAGGAGCGATTCCTCGTCTACAGCGTTTTGACGCGATCGCGCCCTTGGCGTTTGGCCTCGTAGAGCGCTTGGTCGGCCCGGTGCACCACATCCCAGGCGTGGCGATCGCGCTCAGGCGACTGTTCGGTGACGCCAAAGCTAGCGGTTACTTTGATCCGCCCGACGCTGGTTTCAATCGGCTCTGAGCCAATGGCGTAGCGCAGCCGCTCGGCCACATCCGTCGCCGTTTTGAGTAGCGTACCCACCAAAATCACAATAAATTCTTCGCCGCCATAGCGGTAGACCGGCGTATCTTTGCGCAACTGGTGTTGGAGCCGATGGGCCAAGGTTTGCAGCACTTCATCGCCGACCAAGTGCCCGTGGGTGTCGTTGACTAGCTTGAAATAGTCGATGTCGCAAACGATGATGCTAAACGGAGACTGCACGGCCCAGACCGCAACGGTGCTGAGCTGTTCCAGCTCGCGTTCGAGCGATCGCCGGTTCATCAACTGGGTCAGCTCATCGCGAATCACTTCTTGTTGCAGGGTGCTGTTTTGCAGCCGCAGGCTTTCTTGGCGATACCACAGGCTTTGGAAATTTTGGGCATTGGTCAGGGCGATCGCCGCTTGATCGGCCACCTGCCGCATCGTTTGCAGCTCATCGAGCTGATAGACGCGCCCGTGGTGATGCGACAGCAGCGCCACCGCCCCAAAAAACTCAGCCTGGATGAACAGCGGCACAATCAGCACCGACGCCGCCTTGACCTGGGCCAGCCACTGCTGGAGCGGATCGGGGTCAACGTCTTGACCTTCCACCTGAAGATAGGACGCTCCGCCTTG
The DNA here is from genome assembly GCA_036703515.1 of Chroococcidiopsis sp. GTDB lineage: Bacteria > Cyanobacteriota > Cyanobacteriia > Elainellales > Elainellaceae > DATNOW01. The sequence goes on along the minus strand of DATNOW010000917.1, from coordinate 2,616 downwards.
AAAGAACATATCGACCACATCTTGCCAGAGGGCCCGCTCAATCTGCCGTCCTTCGAGGCGAGGGATATCGCGATCGGGATGATCCCATACGGCCAGGATTTTGGCTAAAGTATGGCGCAAATCAACCAAAATGCAGCGATCGCACTGTAACCCTTGCCCCAGCTCCGCCACAATCCGTCCGACAATTTCATCGGGGTTGAGGCTTGAGTTAATCAACCGCGAAATCCGCCCTACCAGCGCAGCCTGCTGGCGCGATTGCTCTAGCCGATGCCGCCAAAACAGCGCACTATAGGCCAGCCCGAGCTGACTGCCCACCACCTCTAGCCCTTCGACTTCCTGGGCTGTCCAGATGGCCTCCCGGACGTTGGAAGATGGGGATTCTGAGGGGGCTGATGGGGATCTGTCGGTGGCTACGGGTGGCCCGGCCGGGTCGGCCGCCGCGGCTGGCCGCCGCAGGCGCAGCACAAGCTGTAGCGAGTTGGAGGCCGTTGATGCCCCTGGCAGCAGGGTCGATAGGCGTTCTTGGTTTTCGATCGATACGATTAGTTCGCCGGTCGGCAGTTGGGTTGTGCCGGGTGTTTTTAACTGGTCAAGTAGCCAGTCGGGTAGCGACTTTGGGCTAAATTGCCCGACTCCCTCCGTAGTGCCGTGAATGGGGACAGAATCGGGCGATCGCTCTGCCGTATACAGCAGCATCAGGGGCGACAGCGGTTCGAGGGCAGCCCATTCGCCTGAGGTAGCATAGGCCCGCAGGGTGCCGGGGCCACCCTCTAGCCCTACAAACAAAACGCACTCGGCGTGATAAACGGTCGCAATTCGCCTTACAGCCTGACTGAGTAAGCCATCCAGTGATTCGAGCTCTGTGACGGCCGCCTTAATCCAGGGATAGATATCGTTCCAAATTGGTATTGCACACATGGCGTAGAGTTGTGAACGCGCATTAACCTTAAAACTGGCAGCAACACCCCTACTTTGTCCAAGTTGGGTTCAAGTTTGGTTCAGGTTCAAGTTTCTGACCCAGTTTGAACACGTTGGAAGGCGGATTAATCAAAGCTGAGTTTTGATTTTGACCCGTGTTGCCAAGCTGCACGTTCAAAAACAAATGCCAAAATTTGACCCATTCACGCCTCTTTCAGCTTGCGTCCTTGCAGCCGCAGTCTGGAAAACCCATCCCTAAAACCCACCCCTAAAAACCAATTGCGTGGACATCAGCACAGAGCATTGATGAAGACTGGCGGCATTAAGATGAACAGTCTCAACCCGAATCGATCAGTATTTAGCGGCATTTAGCGGCAAACGGTTAGGATCGCGAGTGAAATAATTCCTATCCGCTAAATTCTCTGTAGGGGCGCACAGCGGTGTACCCTTACCCAAGAATTACGGGTTATTAAATCGATGATCCTGAGTGACGTTCAGTGACATTGACTGATATCAATGAACTGATATCAGTGAACTGATATCAATGCAGTGGCAAGTTCTAACGCAAAGGTTGGAAGTAGACATCATAGCAACTAAATGCGTGGATGTCCCTCATACCTAAGGATTCCAAATCAAGATTGCAAATCAAGATTGCAAGCCAGAATTGCATCAAGTCGGTCAATCAGCCGCGGCCGATTGCCGCCAGCGGGAAACGGCACATTAGGGAGCATCGCTAGGCGCGATCGCCTTGACTGGAATCTGCGAATAGCGCACGGCCGCGGCGATCGCCACGATATAGAGCAGAATGCCGATGCTAAAAGCAATATTGCCAATCAGTTGCGACTTCGTCAGCAGCCTTAGATCTAGCAAAATAAAGTGCCAGTCGTGCAGTGAGGCCTCACCCCCCAACAGCGGCAAAATCCGAATCTGCGCGTCTTTGATATAGATCGACACATCCAAAAAGTTTTGCCCCACCCACCAGAGGGCGATCGCGCTGGCATAGCGTTGCCCCGTCACCCAAAAGTAGCCGCACAGAAACGCCGGCAGCAAAATTTGGAACAGCGACCCGCCCACCAGATGCATAAACTGCCCAAAGAAAATAAACAGCGTATGCCCCGCTTCGTGGAAGATCAAATTGACGTTATGCAAAAACATCATGACGCCATCGGTGTTATCGAGAAATCCCTGCACGGTGTAGTGTGGCGACCCAAAGACGCTGTGGATTAGCAGCAGCGCGGCGAGCCCTAGCTGAAACGGGTTGAACCGCTCAATCAGCATCATCGCTAGGTCACGCTGCGGCGGACGAGCAGAAAGTGACGCAGACGGTGATGTAGAGGGACGTCGTAGGCGATCGCCTGATGGTTGATGGGATGGTCGAGAACCAGACGCTTGATTGGCAGACACTTGATTGGCAGAGGCTTGATTTCCTGCTGGCTGGTAATCCGCTGGCTGATAATCTACTGGTGAATAGTTCGCTGGGGAATAATGTGCTGGGCGATCGTTGTAGGATGTCCCGTCTTGGGGCTCACCCATCCCCGGCTGCGTTCCTGCATCTCGCCCTGCACCTCGCTCTACATCGGCTAACGCAGAATGGTGAGGGGTAATCGTAAACTCATCACACCAGTCAAAAAACGGATTGCCCGGCTGCCCCATGCCAATCCGCACCACCCGAATATGGCGGCTGTTGAGACGGGTGAG
>DATNOW010000916.1:0-4721 GCA_036703515.1 Chroococcidiopsis sp. | reverse complement strand
GTGAAATACCTAATAAGTGTGGATCTTAGGAACAAGAAGGGTGTAGAACCGCCCCCCACAATCTCACCGTAAATCTTAGAATGGGCGTGTAGTCATTGAGGTTATAGCGCATAGAGATAATGCTCGGTCTGATGCCAAGATCACCCGATCGCATGACCCCAGTTGGAGGTAGTCGGTGCGTCAAGCGGGGCGTATCTTAATATATAGATTGAATGACTGAGCGATAGATTTTCCAATCCACGTCCACTCAACACTCTTTTGGAGGAAACAGTTATGGTTGCTGTATTTCTACTGTTTACGGGTTACGCCGTGGTCTACACCATGTTTGTGTCTTCCATTAGCACTGTGAAATAATTTTGAACGGTAAGTGATTCTGGGCAGTAATACTCGGAAGTAAATTTGAGAAGTAGTTTTAGGAAGTAATAGGAAGTAATTCTGAGAAGTAACGGCGCGCGTTATCGATAGAGCAATCCTTAGCATCAACCAACGATATTTTTCACATTTTTCGCAACGCATTTTGTAACGCATTTCTCAATGAACTTTGCAATGGACTCCGCAACGCACTCCACAGCATCCACTACGACATCCCTTCAGATCATCAACGGTCATCAAATAGTCTTCAAATGGGATCATCAAAGCGCATTGCAAGTGCATTGCAATACGTGAGAGAGTGCGTATCGTTGACGTTATGAGAGGCTGTACAGATCGTCACTGACGGCAAATGCCGTAATCTGTACGGTAAAACATCGCAAAGTGCAATAAACTCCGGTAGGGCGTAATAAAGCGCTGTTTTGCTGCTTTCGGTTTGTTTTACAGGTTTACGCTACGGTTTTTTACTCCTGTTTCCTGCTTTTCCCTGCAGCCTTGCTCTGGAACGTTTTCTAGGTCTGTAGCAATACGCCGAGTCATCTCTTAGCGATGAGAACAATTCACTCATTTCAGTGGATGTAGCATAGAGGATATGACTAAGGTGATATGACCAAAATCGAAGGGTTTCCAGGGTTTTACCAAAGTTTTAGTCGGTTGGCTGCGGTCAATATTGTGTCGAATCTGATGGTGCCGCTGGCTGGGCTGGTGGATGTGGCTTTTTTAGGGCACCTATCGGAGATTCGACATCTGGCAGGGGTGGCGATCGCCACCGTGCTATTTAACTACATCTATTGGACATTTGGCTTTTTGCGGATGGGAACAACGGGCACCGTGGCGCAAGCGGTGGGGCGGGGCGATCGCGATGCTGTTGTGATCACCGGCTTGCGCAATGGCCTGTTGGCGGTCGCCTTGGGGTTAGCCATTCTTGTCTTGCAATATCCCCTGCGCGAACTGGGGTTTCGGCTGCTCAGCGCCACGCCTGAGGTCAAAGCCGCTGGGCTGGCCTATTACAACGCCATGGTGTGGGGGGCAGTGCCCACCCTGACTAACTTTGTTCTCATTGGCTGGTTTTTGGGACAGAGCAAAGGCGGGCAGGTGTTGCTGCTGTCGGCGATCGCCAATGCGGCCAATATCGGGCTCAACTATATATTTATCGTGCGCTGGGGCTGGGAAAGCGCCGGGGCGGGCTGGGGCACGGCCCTCAGCCAATACGCAATGCTGGCGGTGGGGTTGATCTTGCTCTATCGCGATGTCCGCTGGTCAAAGCAGCAGGGGGGGCAGGAGCGACTGGAATGGCGGCAGCAGTGGCGACAGTGGCGCACCGCCCTGTGGAATCGGGCCGCCCTGATAGCGACATTTTCACTCAGCAGCGATATTGTCATCCGCACCTTTGCCCTGGTCACCACCTTTGCCCTATTTACCAACCTCAGCTCGGCCCTGGGCACGACGGTTTTAGCGGCTAACACGCTACTGCTGCAAGTGATCACCTTCTCGGCCTACTTTATCGATGGGGTGGCCTTTGCCACCGAAAGTTTTTCTGGCCTGTTTCGGGGCAGGGGCTTGACCCGCGAACTGGTCGTTTTGTTAAAGCTGGCCGGTGCTGCGAGCCTAGCGTTTGGGGTGAGCTTTGCAGTGCTGATTATTGCCGTTCCGACGCCGCTGTTTAGCATTCTGACCAGCCATACGGATGTGATTCAGCATGTGCGCCCTCTGGTGGGGTGGCTGCTGCCCGTGTTGGGGTTTGGGTCGATCGCCTACATGCTCGACGGCTATTTTTTAGGGCTGACAGAAGGCAAAATCCTGCGGACATCGTCGCTCTTGGCCTCGCTGGTGGGCTTTGCGCCGATGGCGATCGCCTCCTATATTTGGCAGAGTGAACAACTGCTGTGGCTGGCCTTAACCTGCTTTATGGCAGCTCGAGCCATCACCCTGAGCAGCCAGATTCCCAAAACCTTGCGCACTTAGCTTGCCCTAACCTTTTGCCCTTGGGCAAAACCCGTAGAATGGGCAACAGGCAATATCCAAAAGCCGATAAAATCTGACGACTCTCCATGGGCAGACTTTGCCTAATTTGAGCCTGCATTCTTTTTCTTCTGCCCTCTTTTTTCTCATTGAGATTGATTAGACCGATATGAAAGCCGATATGAAAGCGATGGTGATGACCGCGGCCGGTGATCCTGCCGTATTGCAGTTACGCGACGTGCCCGTCCCCCAATTGGGGAACGACACCGATTTATTAATTCAGTTGAAAGCCGCCGGCATTAACCCGATCGACACAAAGCTGCGGCAGCGCGGCACCTTTTATCCCGATCAGTCGCCCGCTATTTTGGGCTGCGATGGGGCTGGTATCGTGGTCGCCACCGGCAGCGGTGCGCGCCAGTTTCGGGTTGGAGAAGCGGTCTATTTTTGCCACGGTGGGCTGGGCGGCCCGGTCGGCAACTATGCCGAATACATTGTCGTCAACGAACAATTTGTCTCCCACAAGCCTAATTCTCTCAGCTTTGAGCAAGCAGCCGCAGCGCCCCTGGTGTTAATTACCGCCTGGGAAGCCTTGTATGACCGCGGCCGCCTCGAAGCCGGTCGGGATGTGATGATCCACGCTGGAGCGGGCGGGGTTGGTCATGTAGCCATCCAGCTTGCCAAGCTGACCGATACAACGGTCTACACCACCGTCAGCTCAGCCGAAAAAGCCGAATTTGTGGCTAAATTAGGAGCCGATCAGATCATTCGCTACACCGACTGCGATTGGGTGGCAGAGACGCTGGCGCTGACCGATGGCGAAGGGGTAGATCTTTGCTTTGATACCGTCGGCGGCCCGGTTTTATCGCAAAGTTTTGCCGCTACCAAAATCTATGGCGATGTGGTGACGATTTTGGCCCCTGATGCCGACACCCAATGGAAAACGGCCCGCGATCGCAATCTTCGTATCAGCTATGAGTTAATGCTGACCCCGATGCTGAAAGGATTGGTGCAGGCCCGGCGCGATCAAGCCAAAATTTTGCGACAGTGTGCCCGGCTGATCGATCAAGAAAAATTGCGCATTCAGTTGACCCACACGCTGCCCTTGGACAAAGCAGCAGAAGCCCACCGCATGATTGAGCAAGGCTCAACCACAGGCAAGATCGTCTTGAGTATTTAAACACAAATGCCCAAAGCCCTTCTCCCGTGTGGGAAAAGGGCTTTGGGAAAGGGCGTTGGGCTTTGAGCCTTCAGGATTCAACTGGGCTGATGCCAAGATTTGAGCGCTGTGGGCATTTGTGTTTTGTCACTCAATCCAGTTTTGATCTCAGGACTGATTTCAGTTTTAATCTCAATCTTGATCTTCTTCTTCCTCGTTATCAACCCCATAAAGCTGAGGCTCTAAAATATCATCCAAGTCTTCCGATATCTTTTGCTCTTGGAATTCATTGGTGTCAGCAGCGTGGAGTCGTCCAGCGCTTTCCAGCCAGCTTAGTAAAGATTCACGGGGGGCGATCGCCACAATTTTGATTGGCTGGTTACGGGGTTCTTCTGAAAGTGCGGGATAGCATACTGTCATAGGTATAGTCCTCAGTTTAAGCTGAGCATCTCAGCGAACAACATTAGTGTTTAGGAAATGTTTGGGATCGTGGATTGAATCAAACCATGCCTTTATTTTTGAAAGCTAAGCTGAGCCGCGCTCTCAAAAAATAGCGTTGGATTTTGATGAAATACACAGTTGAAATACACAATCCTTTGGCGCGGTTTAGGTATGGCCAGAACGGAGCTCTAACCACACTCAGGGGGGTATCCATTAACGGGCAAATAACTGGCAAACTATCAGAATTAGGTCAACGCGAGCGTCAACAGAAATCGCTTCGATCGTTCCCCGACTGCTTCTATCAATATCGCTTCTATGAATGCGGTGAGAGAACGCGATCGCTCCTGCTTTCACTAGAGCCTGCGATCGCGATCGGCGGCTTGCCGACTAATCTAAGGTAAAAACACTACGCTAAATTATCGAGCTGAAATCAGCCAGTCCTTGCTAATATCCTTGCCAACATACTTGCCAAAATCGTTGTCAATAGATAGGCAAGATAGGCAATTTCCACTTGTTATGCCCACTCGCAAGACTTTGTACTGATTTTGTATGGGTATTGATAAACAGTATCGATAGGGACTGCCGTGATCCTCTCCAAAGGCAAGCGCAATACCATTATTGCAATGGTTTCTATCATAAAAACGAGGATTTTCCCTAATGTCTCGGTATCACTCGCGGACGCCCTCTTAGTAGATCTTGTGTTTTCATCATAGTCTATTTCAACAGGCAACGGGTTGCGAGAGGAATTTGCTCGGGGAATTCGCGCTACTTTCCAATTCATCCAGTCAGTGTG
>DATNOW010000915.1:0-3152 GCA_036703515.1 Chroococcidiopsis sp. | reverse complement strand
AGAGCTGCAAAACATTCGCGACTTCTTCAAAACCGGCGAACAGCGTTTGCGGATTGTTGGCATCCTGGCAGAAAACGAGAAAAAAATCGTCCAAGAAGCCAGCAAGCAACTGTGGCAAAAGCGCCCCGACTTCATCGCTCCCGGTGGCAACGCCTACGGTGAACGTCAACGCTCTCTCTGCCTGCGCGACTATGGTTGGTACCTGCGCCTGATCACCTACGGCGTGTTGTCTGGCGACAAAGACCTGATCGAAAGCATCGGTCTAATCGGCGTCCGCGAAATGTACAACTCTTTGGGTGTGCCCGTGCCCGGTATGGCTGAAGCCATCCGCTGCCTCAAAAAAGCATCCCTGGGTTTGCTCAGCGATGCGGATGCGGCGGCCGCTGCTCCCTACTTTGATTACATCATTCAGAGCATGTCTTGAGTCCGTCTCCGGTTTGCGCCAGGCGCTCGTATAGACGGCTTCACAGAAGCTTACACAGACGGTTTCACTACGGGACATACACCCCGCGATAGACACTGTCGATTTCCCCAATTTATTTCTCCACATATTCCCCACATGGAGTGGACGCATTGGCCCATGACCCGTCGAGCGTTCACACTCTGTGGGGAATTTTAATGGGGATTTTAGTATTGTTGTATTATTGTGGTCTGTTCTCGCTTTTGCCTGTTTCTTGCAGGCCAATCATCCTGACCGGCTCCAACTATGCGTCTTAGCTATGCGTCTTGGTAAAGTTGTCAAATCGAATTCTCACTGTGACTATGTCGTTCAGCTCTACGACAAAAACGACGTAGTCACGCCGCCCAGCCCCGAAAAATGGGGGTTTGGCAGCTTTGTCAAGCTCGAAGACGAGACGCGGCACTGGGCCATTGGCATTATCTATAACTCGGTGCTCGACAACCCCCTGTTTGCCAACAGCGGCCCCCGGCTATCGAGTGCGCCCGATCCGCTATTTGCCCCTGACCTGATTGGCGAAACCCGGACGCTGTTGGGCGTAGTCTTGATCGGCTCCCTCAGCGCTCAGGCGTTGCCAGGGGCTCCATCCTATGGCATGCAGGGCATCCCCCGCGTTGTGGTGCCGATCAACAGTCAGGTGTCGGTCATGACCCCAGACGAGATTTATCGATTTCACCTCAACCCCACCGGGCAGCCGCAGTTTAGTTATTACAGCCACCTGCTGCGATTTGGCGGTGCTTTCGCGTCGCAGTTAACCCAGCAGGTGCTAAACGAATTGGCCGACAGCCAGCTCTTTACCGGAGCCGAGCAGCGGGCTTTAGAAATGCTGTGCAAAGAGCTATCGTGGAAAAATACACTAGGCGTGATGCGCTAGCCGTCGGGCGAGCATGGTCAAATCGCCCCTGTCTCAATGACACCTCCAGTAGGGGCGGGTTTTGCCCCAATCCCTGCGGACAGAGCAAATTCATCAGCTAAACCCGCCTGTACAGTGTGTGGTTGTATTGAATCCATGATCCTTAAGGGAATACCCCCATGGTCTTACAGGTTCCGCAGGTTCCAGAGGTTCCGCAAGCCCCCGCTGCCCGCCCAACCCCACAGGTCAGTTGGGAAGCCTTGCCGTCTGACTTTAAGTTACCCGATGATCCGGTGGAAAACATTCAACAGCCGCTGCTGGCGGCCGCTCTAACCGAAGCCCTAGGCGACAACCATCGCCTGCGGCCCGAAATGCTGATTGGCGCTAACTTTGGGCTGGTGGCCACCGTCAACAAAAAAATTGTCGTCAAGGCTCCAGACTGGCTCTATGTGCCCCGCGTTAACCCCGTGGCGCTGGGGGTAGTGCGCCGCAGCTATACCCCCAATCTCGAAGGGGAACCCGTCGCCGTGGTGATGGAATTTCTGTCTGATGAAGAGGGGGGTGAACTGTCGGTGCGATCGACGCCGCCCTACGGCAAGCTTTACTTTTATGAACAAATTTTGCAGGTGCCCACCTACGTCACCTATGACCCCTACGAAACCGAGCTAACCGTGCGCTGTTTGCAGCAGGGGCGCTATGTCGTGCAGACTGCCAACGCCGAGGGGCGCGTCTGGATTCCAGAGCTAGAGCTATGGCTCGGGCTATGGCTCGGGGAACGGCTGGGGCAAACCTTGACCTGGTTGCGCTGGTGGGACGCCGAAGGACAACTGTTGCTGTGGGGCGGCGAGCAGGCCGAGCAAGAACGCCAGCGCGCCGAGCAGGAAACGCAGAGTGCCGAGCAGGAAATGCAACGAGCCGACCAAGAAATGCAACGTGCCGAGCAAGAACGCCAGCGCGCCGATGCCTTAGCCGCTAAGCTGCGCGAGTTGGGGGTTGATCCCGATCGCGTTTGAGTGCTTTCCTCACCGAACTAGAGAGAGGTGATGCCAGTCGTGATCGCGATCGCTACCGCTGAGATGGAGCGTGAACAGGTGGGTGAGCTGTTTGGCTTTGGCGTGATTGCTCTGCTGATAATCGCAGACATGGATATCAATCGAAACCTTGCCTTCTTCGGGCCAGAAATGTAAGGCGATGTGGGATTCTTCTAATAACACCACAGCCGAAATCCCTTGGGGTTGGAAGGCGATCGCCATCTCCCCGACGGGGGTAAGGCCAACTTGCTGGGCCAGGGTTTTGAGCAACGTTAGGAAGTCGCGATCGCTCCATTGATGAACGGCTGGAGAGACGGGCAAAATGGCCGAAAAATGGTGAGATGTGATCATTTCATCGATCGTAAACGTGACGACCATCCCCCGGTAACAAAACCAGAGCGCTCGGGCGGATTTGGTACCCCATGGTAATTTCGAACTCTCCCCCCCAATCTTCGATCGATAACACCTGCTGGTCTGCGTTAGCGTTTGCACCGCTCTCTGCAAAACTATCCGCAGAACCATCCACACTACTGTAATCAAAGTAGCGACACTGCTGCGCCCGTCGATTGAGCGTTGCACCCAGATGGGTCATTTGGGCCGTATCCAATTCTTGCAGTTGAAAGTTTACGCCAGCTACCGTGATTTGGGCCGGTGGAGTATGGCTAATTTCTAAACCTTGCACTGGCTTTAACCAACAGACCTCAACCCGATCATCTTCTTCTACCGAAAGCCAGCGGATCTGATCGGCATCTTGCAATAGATATTCGATCCAGATGTAGCCATGACTGTCGTAGGTTAACTGCCCTTCCAC
>DATNOW010000914.1:0-2193 GCA_036703515.1 Chroococcidiopsis sp. | reverse complement strand
AGCGTCGTCGCCGCCCAGGTTAACCCCAACAATGACCCGGTTCAGCGCGATCGCTGGATTGACGATCATTCCTTTAATACCGATACCTTCGACGAACTGTTTAGCCTGCCCGATCCAACCCATCACTATTACGCCATCACCATTGGCGACCTGCGCCTAGTGGTCTTAGAAGCGACCAATATCTGGCGATCGCCCAGCCTAGAACCCAAGACCCGTGGGCGCTATCGCGAACGCGATGAGGATTTAGATGACCCCAGCCAGTGGGGCTATGGGCAACATCTATTTGAGGCGATCGCCCAGGGCAGCCCGCAATATACCTGGCTGCAAGCCGAACTGACCAGCCCCGCCTTTCGCCAAGCCCGATACAAAGTTGTTATGTTCCACCATCCGCCCCACTCCCTCGGCGACAACGTGGTTCCCGCCTACACCGACCCCGTGCAGTCGATCGACATCGCCGCCAACGGCCAGATCCAGTCCGTGCGCTACGAATATCCCCGCGACGACGATTACCTGATCCGCGATGTCATGCCCCTGCTAGAGTCGGCCGGGGTGCAACTGGTGTTTTACGGCCATTCCCACCTGTGGAATCGCTTTGATAGCCCATCGGGCATGCACTTCCTCGAATCGTCTAACGTCGGCAACACCTACGGCGCATTCCCCGACAGCACCGGGCCCCACAAGCGCCGCCCAATCCCCATCGGCTTTGACCAAGACTACGCCGCCACCGGCGACCCCAACGGCCTCACCCCCGTCATACCCACCGTAGCCCCCCTCTCCGCCGACGGCCAGCCCCAGCCCTATATCGCCAGCGATCGCCTCACCGTTTTTAGCATCCTCGATACCGCCAATGGCACCGTCAGCAGCTACTACTTCGACACCGCCACGCCAACGGCCCCGGCCGTTTTGTTTGATCAGTTTACGCTGTAGATTGGTTCATTCTGCGGTCTCACGCAGGGCTCTCAAACAGCGGTCTCACACAACGGTCTCAAACGGGTCGATTAGAGAAACGCCTGTGCTGTTGAAATCGCTCACATTTCGGGTGACGAGGGTGAGGCCACAGGTGAGGGCAGTGGCGGCAATCATCTTATCCAAGGCATTGTGGGGATGGGGAACGCGCAATCTGCCCCAAACCTGAGCTTCTATGGCGGTGAAATCGAGAATATGGTCGGCGTAGTCTGCCAAAACCGTCTGCAACCACGTCTCTAGCAACTCCGCTTGGTGGCGATCGCCCCGATGCCGAATCAACTCCACCCCCCGCCGCAGTTCACCAATGGTGATCACGCTGAGATAAAGCGGGATGTCCTGTTCGTCCGCGTGCTGGAAAAAACGCCGGACACCGGGATTTGCTTTGCTGCCTTTACGCAGTTCGCTAATGATGTTGGTATCAATCAAATATTTGATCGGCTGTGTCATCTTGCACCCGCTCAAAGTCTGCATCATCGCCGACGCTAGGGATCTGGCTGAGCACTTCTGCAAAAGACTTGCGCTGCGGTTGCAGCAAGGCCTGCTCTAAAATTTTGCGGTGCTCCGCTTCGGCGCTAACGCCATGCTGACTGGCCCGCTTTTTGAGCGCTCTGACGATGGCTTCATCAATATTGCGGACGATCAAATTTGCCATGGACGACCTCCGTTTGGGGGTAGCGCTGTCTCCTCAGGTATCAAAATGATAGCATTGATATCATCCTCTGCCCATGTAAAGCGCGCAGGCATTGCCCAGTCTGCCAAAAACCTGTGCCAAAATTAACTGCATAAAGAAATCAAACGCGATCGCCCCCTTTACCCTTTACCCTTCCCCCACAGGTCTTTCACAAGCGGGCAAGATGCCCGCACCACCCATCCACCCCGGTTGGTGAGCCTGTCGAACCATCCCTCCCTCCCTTTCCCCTCCATGCCCAACCCCAACTCCATCACGTTCACGATTAATTTCAACGACCCCGACCTCGACCCCGAAGAACGCGACGACCAGGCCCAGCAGCTTATCCAAGAGCTGCGATCGCTACAGGATAACGACGAGATCGAAACCGTTGGGCGCGTCCTTGATCCCAACCCGCCTGATGGCAGTAAATCGGCAGGTAGCTTTTTGGTGGGGCTGCTGTCGGCTGAAGTCAATGCAGCCAATGCGAAAAAAGTAATCGGGTTTCTGGGCGATCGCCTGGGCGGTAAACCGATTGAGCTATCGGTCGAAGGCAATGG
>DATNOW010000913.1:0-2713 GCA_036703515.1 Chroococcidiopsis sp. | reverse complement strand
GAGATTGTCAACGAAATGGCCAACGACACTGCTAACGAAATGACCAACGATACTGTGCCCCAGTCTCAACCCCAGCCGCCATCGCCGCTCATGCCTACTCGTCCCTCGCCCAGCACCGAGCGTGTCCCCTCGTGGGCCGTCAATCAAGCCGCCATCGACTTCTAAGCAGCGTCCCAATCCTCAGCCGTCATTATCAACCTTATGGTGGATTATTCTGCCTCTGTATCCAGTCTCCCCACCCACTCAACCGATGCCAAACGGCAGCTGCGGCGATCGCTCCTGACCGCAAGGCAGCGCATTCCGGCTACCCTGTGGCGCGAAAAAAGCGATCGCCTCTGTGCCCACCTCAATGCTTGGGCAGAGTTTCGGCAGGCGAAGACGGTTCTCGCCTATCTCAGCAGTCGCCAGGAGCCCGATCTCAGTCTGCTGTTTAGCAGTCGCCAGCGCTGGGGCTTTCCTCGGTGCGTGGAGCGATCGCTCGCCTGGCACCGTTGGTCACCTGCTGCCAGAGTGCCCCTCCAGATTGGGCGCTACAACATCCCAGAACCCCCTGCAAGTGCCCCCACCATCGCCCCAGCAGAGGTGGATTTGATCCTGGTGCCTGCTGTGGCCTGCGACGCTCGCGGCTATCGCCTGGGCTATGGCGGGGGCTTCTATGACCGGATGTTGAGCTTGCCGGAGTGGGCTGCCATTCCCACCGTCGGAATTGTGTTTGAATGCGGTCGTTTACCCCAAGTCCCCGTCGATCCCTGGGATCGTCCCCTGGGCGGAGTTTGCACCGAAGCTGGGCTATTTTTACCCGATGCCTAGCCGATTGCAAACTGGCTAAAAAAGCAAAGTTATTTTTTGAAAACGAGGCATTGCCTCGCTTTCAAAAAATAAGAATTGGGTTTTATTGAAAGCACGCTTCTGCGTCATCGTGCATCGCTGGGTCGTCTCGGGAATGCTATGGGCAGACCAATACAGCGAATCTAGCGCCATCCATGCAACGCTCTGAGCAAACGACCTGGGATCGAGTTCGTGAAACGTTTCAACAGGTTTGGGGATACGAAGACTTTCGTCCGCCGCAGGGTGAAATCGTCCGCACTTTACTCACAGGTCAGGATGCGCTCATCGTCTTACCGACTGGGGCCGGTAAGTCTATTTGCTTTCAACTGCCTGCGTTGATGCGTGGCGGGCTGACGCTGGTGGTGTCGCCCCTTGTGGCGCTGATGGAAAATCAGGTGCAAGAGCTGCGCCAGCGCAACCTGCCGGCCGCTTCGCTGCACGGTGAACTGTCTCCCTACCAACGTCGCCAAACCCTGGCCGCCATCGACAAACAGCGCCTGCGGTTGCTCTATCTCTCTCCTGAAACCTTGCTCAGTCCGGCGGTGTGGGAGCGCCTTTGCCAAGCCCACATTCGGATTAATGGGCTGATTTTAGACGAGGCGCACTGTCTGGTGCAGTGGGGGGAAACGTTTCGCCCAGCCTATCGCCGCTTAGGAGCAGTACGTCCCGCTCTGTTGCAACATAAGCCGCCGGGCACCCAAATTGCGATCGCTGCCTTTACTGCGACTGCCGATCCCCAGGCCCAGCAAGAGATAGAACGAACGCTACAGCTGCACCAGCCCAGCTTATTTCGGTTCAGCCCCTACCGCCCTAACTTATTCTTATCCGTCCAAATGAGCTGGACGCCCCGCGGTCGACGCCAGCGACTGCGGCAGTTTATCAAAGCTAGGGCGGGACAAAGTGGGCTGGTCTATGTGCGGACACGGCGCGATAGCGATCGCCTGGCGGAATGGCTGCGGCAAGCTGGACACAAAACCACCGCTTACCATGCCGGGCTCAGCCCCGATCAGCGTAGAGCTGTTGAGGCGGCGTGGATTAACAACACGCTAGAGTTTGTGGTCTGCACCTCGGCTTTTGGAATGGGGATCAACAAACCTGATGTGCGCTGGGTGATCCACTTCCATGCCCCGGCGCTGCTGTCGGAATATGTGCAGGAAGTCGGGCGGGGTGGTCGCGATGGCAAACCCGCCGAAGCCCTCACCCTTGTCAGTGAACCCACCGGCTGGCTCGACCCAGAAGATCGGCAGCGATCGCAATTTTTCCTCGACCAAATGCAATCGCAGCGCCGCACAGCCCAGCAGTTGGCCAAGTCTTTACCCCCCCACGGCGAGATCCGTGCAGTGGAGCAGCAGTTTAAGGATGGGGCGATCGCCCTTTCGTTGCTGCATAGCCAGGGACGACTGGAGTGGACTGACCCGTTTCACTACATCCTGCACCCCCAAACGGGGGCACCCGGTGCATCTAAACCTGCTGCATCTAAGGGAAATGTGACGCGCCCCATGACGCGCTATCTCTATGGCCAAACCTGCCGCTGGCAGTCTTTGTTAGAGTCCTTTGGGTTTGGTCAGGCCGGTGCGCCCATGCGCTGTGGACATTGCGATCGCTGCACCCCTAAAGCAACCTAAGCGTCCCGTGTGGGCTGTATATGGGCTGTATATGAGCTGCGTATGGGGCAATATGGATTGCGTCAGTCGTCTATTTCGTTCCTAACGTTCCTAAATATCCTTGGGCGTCTTCTGGAGTAGCACGGATTAGGCTTGTAGCCACTAGACCTAATCATGCCCGCCGTTGAGTCGGTTCAATTCGAACCGCTAGGGCTAAAACGGCGGCTCTATTCCTATGGGTGAGTGTATGAAACGATTGTTTTGGATTGCTGCTGGCGTGC
>DATNOW010000912.1:0-2748 GCA_036703515.1 Chroococcidiopsis sp. | reverse complement strand
CTGAGGGGGGTGCGGGGGGACGGGGCACCGTCCTCCTGCTGGGGGTTTGGGGGCTAGCCCCCAAGGCTGTTGGTTTTTAGGAGTTCGACCAGCTCACTCACCCTCATTCGACAAACTCACTCCCCTCCCTTAACCCCCCTTCCAGCAAACAAACCTCCGAGATTTTCAAAAACCTCGGAGGTCAAGTTCATTTGCCCGGCAGTTGCCCGGCAGTTGCCCAGCAGTCTAACAGACTAACTCACCACAGCCGGTTCCGTACTGCGATTCATCGTCTGCAAGATTTGATCAGCAATTTGGGCTGGCGTCAACCCCAACGCCGCAAACGACTCATCCGGCGTCGCATGATCCACCAACACATCCGGCACCCCGATGCGCTTCAGCGGCACCAGCACATCATGGTCAAGCAGCGACTCCGCCACCGCCGTACCAAAACCGCCAATGGTGCAACCCTCTTCGAGCGTCACCACACGGCCAATCTGCTTCGCCAACGGCATAATCAGCTCCGTATCCAGCGGCTTGGCAAAGCGGGCATTGATCACCGTTGCCTCAATGCCATGCTCACTCAAGATTTCAGCCACCTGGAGCGATGGATAGACCATCGAGCCATAGCCCAACAGCAGCAAGTCATCGCCCTGACGCAAAATCTCTGCCTTACCGATCGGCAGCGCCTCCCAACCTTCTTCCATCAGC
Source organism: Chroococcidiopsis sp. (assembly GCA_036703515.1). GTDB lineage: Bacteria > Cyanobacteriota > Cyanobacteriia > Elainellales > Elainellaceae > DATNOW01. Next base: position 2,058 of record DATNOW010000912.1, on the reverse strand, counting down.
GGCACCCCATAGCCATTACCACGGGGATAACGCATGGCGATCGCCCCATCGGTATAGTTGATCCCCGTAACGATCATCCGCTGAAGTTCCGCCTCATCCTTAGGAGCCATCAGCACCATATTGGGAATGCAGCGCAGGTAGGCGATATCATACATGCCCTGATGGGTGGGGCCATCCGCCCCGACAATGCCCGCCCGATCCATACAGAAAAACACAGGCAGCTTTTGGATGCAGACATCGTGGATGATTTGGTCATAGGCCCGCTGCAAGAAAGTCGAATACACCGTCACCACGGGGCGCATACCCTCACAGGCCAGACCCGCCGCTAAGGTAACCGCATGCTGTTCCGCAATACCCACGTCGATATATTGCTTTGGCAGCTTTTGCTGAAGCTTATCTAAACCCGTGCCTGTAGCCATCGCTGCCGTGATCCCGACAATGCGCGGATCGTTTTCCGCCAGCTTGGTCAGGGTATGGCCAAACACCTTCGAGTAACCCGGCGGCTTGGGCTTGTTGGACGGCACCGGTTTGCCAGTGGTTAGGTTAAACGGCGACTGGGCATGGTAGCCCACCTGATCGGCTTCAGCGATCGCATAGCCCTTACCCTTAACCGTGGCCACATGCACCAGCACCGGCCCCGTGTGCAGATGGGCCTGCTGGAAGGTTGCAATCAGCTCTTCTAGGTTGTGACCATCCACCGGGCCAATGTAGGTAAAGCCCAGTTCTTCAAATACCGCACCCACCTTGGGCACCGCCAACCGCTTCATCCCCTCCTTAATGCGCCCTAACTCTGGCGTCAGCGAATCACCGACAAACGGCAGATGCTTAAACTGCTCTTCGAGGTTATCGGTCAGAAACTGCATCGGCGGGCTGAGGCGAATCTTGTTGAGATAGCGCGGGATCGCCCCCACATTGGGAGAAATCGACATTTCGTTGTCGTTGAGCACCACCAATAGGTTGGTTTTCGGCATATGCCCGGCATGGTTGATGGCCTCTAGCGCCATCCCGCCTGTCAGCGCGCCGTCACCGATCACAGCCACAGCCTTAAACTTTTCGCCCTTGAGGTCACGCGCCATCGCCATCCCCAACGCTGCCGAAATGCTAGTCGAAGCGTGGCCTGCGCCAAAATGGTCAAATTTACTCTCGCCTCGTTTCAGATAGCCCGCTACGCCATCTTTTTGGCGCAGGGTATGGAAACGGTTGTAGCGTCCGGTCACGAGCTTGTGGGGGTAGGCTTGGTGCCCTACATCCCAAATTACTTTGTCATGGTCGAGGTCAAGGGTCTGATACAAGGCTAACGTCAACTCAACCACACCCAAACCAGGGCCGAGATGGCCGCCATAGGCAGCGACCGTCTCTAGATGCTTTTCGCGAATCTGGCGAGCAATCTGCTGAAGTTGATGGATTGACAAGCCATGCAACTGGTTGGGATGGGTGACTTCACTCAGGTGCATAGGAATACCTTTATTGCGTCTTAAATGAGGTTATGGTTAACTATTCTCACTCTAAAGCAATCTGAGGTTGTGATAAGGTTTACTTTTAATCTAGTTAGAAAAAAGTTATCTTTCAACCGCAGCGCTACCTCAGATATACTGAAAAGCCTTTGATAGCAACGAATAGCGCCTGATTTCTATCCCGATTTCAACGCTGGTAAAATAACAAATTTTAGCTGCGTCTCCCCATCATAGGTGCTCTCTTTGCGCTTTGACTTGGGGCGCTCGCCCCTCACTTGTCCCCGCGATCGCCTTGACTGGTGCCCGTTACCGCAATTAGTCGCTCCAGTTTTGCGACTGACATCGGCTCACTGGCTATCACCATCAGTTTTCTTCCCAGAATGATATAGAAATTTCAAATGCTGGTGGTCATGCGTAACCGGGCAGTGGGCGTTGGGCAGTGGGCGTCGGGACGAACGGCCTAGCCATGACTCTAGCCATGACTCTAGCCATGACTAATGACAAGTAACAAGCAACAAAATAAATTGATGTAATTGAAAGTGATGGATGGCTGATGCAAAAATCTGGACCTGGGCCATCAAGCGCTATTAGTGCTGGTTTTCAT
>DATNOW010000911.1:0-4004 GCA_036703515.1 Chroococcidiopsis sp. | reverse complement strand
GCGATCGTTGAGGCTGATCAGCAGGGCGTTGATCGGGCTGGTGTGGGCCGCGATCGCCGACACTTCCTGACCGGTGTCCATATCCCAAACGGTCAGGCTGCCGTTGGCGCTGCCGCTGACAAGGTGCTGCCCGTCGCGACTCAGGGCCAGGGCGTTGATCGCACTCGACCCGCTGCTGAGGGTACGCAGTACCTGTCCGGTTTGGGCATCCCAAATCAAGATCTGCCCGTCGGCGCTGCCGCTGATCACATACTGCCCGGTGTGGCTGACCAGTACCGCATTGACAAAGCTGCGGTGACCTTCCAGGGTTTGCAGCAGGGCCCCGGTTTGAAAATTCCACAAGCGCACCGTTTTATCAGCGCTGCCGCTGACAATGGTTTGCCCGTCGGGGCTGACGGCGATCGCATTGATAAAGCTGCTGTGCCCACTCAGCGATCGCTCTAGCTGGCCGGTGCGAAAGTCCCAAATTTTGATCGTGTTGTCAGAGCTGGCGCTGACCAGCGTTTGCTCACCTGGACTCAGGACAAGGGCGTTAATGTTGCCGCTATGCCCGCTCAGCGATCGCACTGCTTTTACCGTTTCCATCTGCACCGACGGGGCCAGCACCATCCGATACAACAACCATCCCCCCACTGCGCCACCGCTCAACACCACGGCCGTCAGCCCTGCAATTAGCCAGCGCGGGCTCGATGACCACCACAGCCGCGATCGCGACAGGGCGCTGGGTTGGGATAGGGTGATATTGGGGCTTTGGGTGATATTGGAACTTTGGGTCGTAATATTCGCCGATGATGATGTTGGCAGGTTGGGATGGCGATCGCGGGGTTCTTGTTCAAGGGAGGCGATCGCCTTGAGCAGTTCTTCAGTATTTTGCGGACGCTCCGATACCTTGGGGGCAATCAGCCGATCGATTAAGGCGGCAAAGCCAGGGGAAAGATCGGGCGCATGCCTGCGCCAGTGAAACTCATTTTCCATCGGGTCATAGATGCCCGTATCCGTCGGCAGCTTGCCCGTCAGCAGATAGATAAACGTCCGCCCCAGGGCATAAAAGTCAGACTGGGGAACGGCTTGGCCGTGCTCTTGTTCGGGTGGCGTATAGCCCGCTGAGCTAATCCGTGTCACGCCGCTAGTGCCGCCGCTGAGCTGCGCCAGGTAGGTGTAGGTCATCTCGCGGGCCGCGCCAAAATCCACCAACACCAACTGCCCATTCGATCGCAGCATGATGTTTTCGGGTTTGATATCGCGGTGGAAATAGTTTTTGCTGTGGACAAGGTGCAACACCTCTGCCGCTTGCTTGAGCCACTGCAACGCCTGCACTTCGCCAATGGGATGGTTGCCCTGCTGCTTCATCCACTCGCGCAGGTTGGGGCCATCGATTTTTTCCATGATGATGCAGTGCAGCACCCCTTCACCATTGCGCGGCAAAAACTGGAAATAGCCGTGGGGTTCAATCAGCGGAATCCCCGGATGGTGCAGTTGACTCAGCACCTCTGCCTCTTGCTGAAACAGCTCGACCGCTTTTTCATTATCGTTGTGGTCGTCTTTGAGCACTTTCAGCAGCTTGGGCGTACTGCGTTCGTAAGCCTCATAGATTTTGCCAAAGCCGCTTTTGTCGCTGATCAGCCGCAGCACCCGATAGCGATCTTGCAAAATCAAATCAGAGCCGCAGCTTTGACAAAAGCGACTGCCGTCATTTTTGTAGTGATCGGGTTCAGGGCAAAACGGGTTAATACAGAGGCTCATGGGCGGAGCAAGGGTAGATGACAGGGGAAAGACGGCGGGCTGGCGCGGCGGGCTTAGAAAATATCGTTAGCGCAACGTATCGGTTTGAAGGGAAAAGTTGACGATAATTCTGTCGATAGGCCGTCGATAGTGCGGTGGGTACTTCTAATCATCATCCAATACACTGGAGTTTGTCTGGACGCAGTGTAAATCTCTGGCCTATTCTATCGGCCCAGTTATCGACCCAAGCATTTCTGCCCCCAGTTACCCCGGATCCCCCTTGTCACCCTACCCTAGACCGTCGTTAGCATGCCGTCGTTAACCGCTCCACCATCCCTTTGGCATAACCAGCTTGGCTTTCCCCGTGACTGGGTGTGGCGCGGCTGGCAGGTGCGCTATACCCACCTCCGGGCCGCGGCCGATGGCGGCCTGCCGATTTTGCTGCTGCATGGGTTTGGTTCATCCTTTGAGCAGTGGCACAAAAACCTTGTGCCCCTCAGCCAGCGGCATACGGTCTACGCCATGGATTTTGTCGGCTTTGGCCGGTCTGAAAAAGCCGCTGCTGCTTACAAAGTGCAGCTTTGGGCCGATCAAGTCTATGATTTTTGGCGATCGCACATCAACCGCCCCATCCTCTTAGTCGGCCATTCCCTCGGCGCACTGGTCGCCCTCACCGCCACCATTGGGCATCCCGAAATGGTCAAAGGGCTGGTCATGCTCACCCTACCCGAAGCCCGTCGCGAACGCTTACCGCAACCCATCCAGGCGATCGCCTTCTCCATGGAACGCCTGTTTGCCAACCCCTTGGTCTTGCGCCCAGCCTTCTCGCTGATTCGCCGCCCCGGCCTAATCCGCAACGTCTTGCAAAACCTGGTCTACATCAACAAAGCCAACGTCACAGACGACCTCGTTAGCAGCTTCTTAAACCCCGCCTTTGACCGTGGAGCTGCCGAAGTCTTTTGTCGGCTAGCCCGCGCCAACGCCCAGCCCGACTACAGCCCCGAGGCCAAAAAGCTGCTGGCCCAACTGGCCACCCCTACCCTGCTGATCTGGGGGCAGCAAGATCGCGTTGTGCCCCTCGCCATCGAGCAAGATCTGCTGGCCCAATCGCCCCACCTCGAAGTCAAAGAAATTCCCAATGCGGGGCATTGTCTCTATGACGAATGCGCCGATCTGCTCAATGCCATGCTGCTAGAGTGGGCCAGCGGCAGGTGACTTCTGCGCAACACCAGTGCTGGCTTCGGCTACGCTCAGCCAGCGATTCACTGATTAACTGTGCCCTGAGCGCAGCCGAAGGGCGGATACTCTCAGCCAGCGATTCACTACGCCCTGAGCCTAGTCAAAGGCGATCGCCATTCCATTGCAGCACCCTATTAGCAGAAAGCCCCAGCTCGCGCTCGGAGTAATGCACCTCGACGGGTGATGGAAAAGTTGCGTTCAATAAAGCTTCAAAGAGTATTCATTTCGCTTTTAGCGCATTGCGGAAGGTGTTGGCAGCGTCGAGACGGGAGGTTTGCGCCATTAACACGCAACGGGTGAGTAACTCCATATCGAGCGCAGCGAGTTCTGGAATTTTGCTCTGATGAATCGGCTCATACTCCGATGCTTGTAGGCGATAGAGGCTAAACACGCCATCTTCCCAAAACCAAACTTCGGGGATATTCAACGCCCGGTAGAGATTCAGTTTTTTGATGCTCCCGCTGGTAAAAATCACCTCAATCACTAAATCAGGGGTGGGCTTGGATGCGCCAAAACAATAGGATTCATCCGGTTCGGCAGAGGCTTCGCTCTCCCGCTCTTGGGTCGTGGAGCCAAGGGGTTCAAACTCAATGCCCATTTCCAGGCAAAATAGTTCGATGAGCATTCCTAGGATCGTTTTGAAAAATTCATGTTCACGCCCTGGCATGATGATTTCGACAGTGGTGTTGTAGTAAAACAGGCGCACGTTGCGGGTGTCGCCAAAACCAGACTGAATCAGCTTGAACTGCTGCCAGGTGATGCCAGAATGGATAATTCGTTGATCAGGGGATGGGGGCTTGAGTCGTTCGGGCTGAAGTTGAACCATCGGCTTGCCTCTCCTACGGTGTCTTTATTTTAGTGCGATCGTTTAGTGCGATCGCTCGAAGCAGTTTGCGATCGCTCAACGCACTGCGGCTGACTGTATTTAGCTGTTTGTTCTAGGCAATAGTTTCGTCTTGCTGAATCTGTTCACTGGAGTTTTGTAGAGGCTGTAAATTTTGCTGAATCGCGGAATAGCATTCCAAATATTGAACCTTATGCAA
>DATNOW010000910.1:0-2717 GCA_036703515.1 Chroococcidiopsis sp. | reverse complement strand
ATCAGGGTGCGGTTTTTGGGGGGCGATGCTGAATTATAGTCTAGAAATTTAAATACAACCTTTGCTGTCCAAAAAAATTGAGACGACGACATTGGGCAGGGGGCGATCGCCTGCGGCCGAGTTGTAAATTTCCGTAGAGATACTATTTACGTCTCGATGGGAGTGGGATGGCCAGAGACAGATGAGCAGAGACAAACGAATGAAACAAACGAATGCTCTAGCTGTGGGAAAGCGGCTGGGTTACCCCCTTGGCTGAAGAGGGCGGAAGGGGCAGGGAGTGCTTTGGCGCTCAGGTGCACAAGAAAGCTGCATGGACGTGACTGCGTCCATCTCCTGGGGGCTATGACGGAGATGGGTGGCCGGTGGTTCCGGCCCTAAGGAGGCAATGTTTCAGCGGCCAGCAAGCTGAGGCGTGTCCGCCCTAGGCAGACAGAGCGTTGTCGGTTTGGGTGACGACCGCTCCAGAGTAGACCAGGCCCCGCTGCATATCTAAGGTCAAAATCGAACCGTCGCGGATCACCTCGGTGGCGTTTTTGACCCCAACAATCACCGGCACTCCGAGCCGCAAGCCAATCACGGCGGCATGGCTGGTGAGGCTATCGTCTTCGGTGACAATCCCCGCAGCCTTGCGAATCGCTTCGACAAAATCGGCGCTGGTGCCCGATGCCACCAAGATTTCGCCGGGGTTGAAGTTGCCAAGATCCATGCCATTGTGGGCAATCCGGGCGCGCCCGCTGACAGACCCCTGACCAATGCCAATGCCCCGACCTAACACAGCGGTTACCACTTCGACCTTGATCAGGTCGGTGGAGCCCGATACCCCCTGCAGCGTGCCTGCGGTCATCACCACCAAATCGCCCTCGCGCAGCAGCTCTTTTTCTTGGGCTACGTTCAGCGCTGCCTGAAAGGTCTGCCCAGTGGACGGCAGATCGAGCACAAGCAGCGGTTTGACGCCCCAAACGAGCTGGAGCTGACGGGCCACATCGACGTGGGGCGTGACGGCCAAAATCGGCGTATGGGGGCGAAACTTGGAGACGTTTCGGGCGGTTGCGCCTGTTTTGGTCAGGGTCATAATTGCGGCCGAGCGCAGTTGCTCAGCGATGCGCCCGACGGCTTGGCTAATTGCGTTAGGAATCGATCGCCCCGGCAGCCCTTCCACATTGCGGATCATCGGGCCATCGTCTTCGATGCGGACTGCAATGCGAGCCATGGTTTCGACCGCTTGCACAGGGAACTTGCCGACAGCGGTTTCGTTAGACAGCATCACGGCATCGGTGCCGTCTAAGATGGCGTTGGCAACGTCGGAGATCTCGGCGCGGGTGGGGCGGGGGCTATTCACCATGCTGTCGAGCATTTGGGTGGCCGTAATCACCGGGATGCCAAAGCGGTTGGCGGTTTTGATCAGCCGTTTTTGCAGTAGCGGCACCTCTTCGGCGGGTAACTCAACCCCCAGATCGCCGCGTGCTACCATCACCCCGTCGCAAATCGACAGGATCGCGTCCATTTGCTCAATGGCTTCGTGTTTTTCGATTTTGGCGATCACCGGCACATGCTTGCCTGCTGTGGAGATCAGCTCTTTAATTTCTAAGACATCTTGGGGGTTGCGGACAAAGCTGAGGGCGACCCAGTCGACCCCTTGATCTAGCCCAAACATCAGGTCTGTTTTGTCTTTGTCGGTCAAGGCTTTGATCGACAGATACACCCCCGGAAAGTTAACCCCTTTGTTGTTAGACAGGGGGCCACCCACTACGACGCGACAATGCAGGGCCCGCTTCTCTTTGTCTACAGACTCGACGATCATCTCTACTCGTCCGTCGTCGAGCATGATCGTTGCGCCCTCGGGCACCTCATCGGCCAACGGCTCGTAGGTGACAGAGCTAATGGTTTGGTTGCCCGGTTGCAGGATGCTGGTCAGGGTGTAGGGATCGCCCTTCTTCAGCGTAATCGGGCCGTCTTCAAACTTGCCCAGACGGATTTTGGGGCCCTGCAAATCTTGCAAAATGCCGACGGGCTGGTTTAGCTCAAAAGAAATCTGCCGAATCAGGCGAATATTGCGCTGGTGATCGTCGTGGGAACCGTGGGAAAAGTTAAGGCGTAAGGTGGTAGCCCCCGCTTCAATCAGTTCACGCAAAACTTCTGGGCTACTCGTGGCTGGCCCGATAGTAGCGACAATTTTTGTCCGACGCAGAGATTGTTGCAGTTGCATGAGTATTCCAGAAGTAGAGGTAAGGGAAACGAAGGGAGGGAGGACGGTTATTTACAGAAAACTATTCTAAAGACGGATTGGTAGGGCCATGGTGCAGGGGCTGGTGTATTGGCTCGTGCATGACCAGGTGCATTGCCAGGGCGTTTGCCGACTCCTGAATAAACAGCTGCTAAAACAAGCTCTGATAAAAGAAGCTTTGCAGTAAATACGGGGGATATAGCGAGGCTTTATAGGGTCTTTAGAGTTTGGACAGGCTCGCGATCGCTTGTAACGGTGTTTAACGTTTTATATCGAGAGCAAGAGGGATACTATCACGTTTGGTGAACCTTGTTACATCTGTACCGGTGACTGCGGGGGACTCTAACGGTTGGGTTGCCGGGTGTGATTGCCCTAGCGGGATTGCGATCGCTCTTTGTTTCCATACCAAAATGCGCTCTCGCAAACTGGAGAGCGCATGGTGAACTAGCTGGAATTTTCTGACGAGAATGCTGCTGGCTGAACCAGAAGCTGA
>DATNOW010000909.1:0-3943 GCA_036703515.1 Chroococcidiopsis sp. | reverse complement strand
CCCGACCCGTCACTGGTCGAGCTGATTGAGTTTAGTTCGCGGGCGCTGCTGCGCAAACCGGTGAGGCGATCGCCTGATGCGGTGCGTCAGGCATTGCGGCAGCGGGCAGAACCGGGTGCTGCATCGCTGCCCTCGACGAATTCACTCGCTAATCCATTAGCCAATCCATTAGCTCAGCGCTTACCTGACTATGCGATCGCCACCCCAGAGGCAATGCCCTCGGAATTGACGGAGCTAGATTTTGAGGGGGCGATGGTGATCGAGTGGGTCTATGCGCCCCCGATTATGCCCCTGCGCGATCGCGATTTGAGCGCCCTCGCCGAATTTTTTGCTGCCGCTGACATGGAGCGGATCGAGGCCGACGTGCTCAAGGGACTGCGCGATCGCTACCCTGAGCCCTGCTGGGATGAAGATCTGTTTGAGTTTTTGGCAGATTTCCTGCATCCCTAGGTGTGTGGGTTGAATAACCTGTGATGCTTGAGTGGGGACGCACCGATGTGCGCCCTTGCAGAGGCCCCAAAACGCTGCGTGGGTGCAGGATTTCCTGCACCCACGCGACACCGATAATACCGAACTTGAAAATCCGAAAATTGGCGCAGAAAATCAGCGCAAAACTCAGCGATTAGTCAGAGTTTTCAGGATGGCGATTGGGGATACGCTCTGCTTCTGGACAGTCTTCGGAAACCAGCGGCTCGACATCCCCTCTGGGAACCGTCGCTAGCTTTTGCATGACTGAGCCGATGCTCTCCAAGCGGATCATTTCTTCCCAAGAACAGATTTCATCCTCTTCTTCTAACTCGTAGCGGACGGTGACCAGATCTCCTTCAATGTCGAGGATGCGTGCGCGCTCGATCCAGCGCTGCTGATCCCGCAGAAAGATCCAGACTTCACGCCCATCAGAACAGAGTTGATAGATCTTGCGGTGTAGCATTTAGTGCTTCTCCTAAAGAAGATGATTTTCCAATACTGAAATAAGCCGTCACCTAGAGTCCCTCAAGGTGAGACTTACGACCGAAGGACAAGCCGGTTCCTGTCTTTCGCGTCTATTGACTGGAGATGAAAAACTTGATTAAATAGCAGGGCGCTGAGGGCATGTGACCCAGATTGTCTGCTCATAGGGAGTGGCTCGTTAAGAGCGGTCGAACAGCTAGATCCGAATCTTGGTCTGAAACACGAGCCGATTTCTGGCTGACACAAGAGGAATTGAGGCGCTTTCGGAAGCTATACGGAATTGCTAGGGTCATCACCAACAGAGATTTTAAGGGTTTAGAGCGATCGCGATCAGAAGTTACGGTTATTAAAGCCTGAGTCGGGTCAGTTGGGAAGAGGGATCATTCAGGCTTTACAGATGCATGATTGCGATCAGGATCATCAAGTAGAACTCAGTAACACTATCTATCATACTGACCTTTCTTAATCATTGGATGATCTTGGCATCTTTGATCAAACAGGAGTTGACTCAGTTTTACACCTCATTCTAGCGATGGGAACCTAAAAGTGGGGATCAACGGGGTGTTTTGATTAGGAGCGAGGGCTCAGCTTTAGGCTGTTTTAAGCCGTTTTGATCCGTTTTGATCGGTTGCATGGGCGCAGTGCCGGGCGCTAAATCGCAGATTGAATGGCGAGGTTAATCGCAGGTTTATCTTATGCACGAGTGTAAAAGGCAACCTGCATCTATTTTGTAGCCTAGATATCCGTTGCGGTGACGTGGCATGCGTGGTGTATTTTGCTCGGTGTTTTGAGTGGTGTTTTGAGCGGTCGATGTTTTATACTGCGCCCCCGGCTTGAATACAAAAAGAGGCTCCACTGGAGCCTCTTTTGCTAGGTCAATTGCTAGGTCAATTTCATTACTAGGCAGGGTTATTAGGCAGGGTGTATTTGGCAGGGTGTGTTTAGGGGGCTTTGCCGAGTAGGCTGGGCGATCGCCTATTTACCGACCTGTTCGCCCACCTGTTCACCTAGGTTGAGCCAGGCCTCGTCGGTGCCGTGGTGGATGGTTTTAACCCACTTGAGCCGCTTGGGGCGGACAGAAATGCGAGCGGTGGTGCTAGCAATCACTGGCAGCCAGTGGAGCATGTAGATTGTGCCATAGACCGCATGGAATAGGGTGGCCAAAATAGTCGGCCCATGGTTAGCCCGTTGCCGACTGGGGCGTGGCGCGTAGCGCGGGCCATCCTGAATGCGGCGCAGTCCCAAAAACATGCCAATCAGCGAAAACACAACGGTAATAGCGGTCAGCGGGGCCAGCATCGGGGCTGTGTGACGGGCGATCGCCATGGTGAGATCGGGGATAGCGGCCGTGGGCATGATGTATTGCGTCATGCAAAACAGGGCCATATCCATGGCTTTGCGGTTGCCCATGCGGTTGCGGACGATCAGCTGCCAGTAGTCTAGATAGCGCTGGTAGCCACCTTCGGCCCAGCGGTTGCGCTGATGCCATAGCCCAATGGCGCGCGTCACGCCCTCTTCTTTGACGGCTGGGAACAGCATAAAGTCCACATCCCAGCGGTCTAAATGCAGCCGGAAGGTGAGGTCTAAGTCATCGGTGATGGTTTCTTCATTCCAGCCGCCGCAGCGCTCTAGGGCCGCCCGCCGGACAAACTGCCCATTGCCCCGCAGTTCGCCAATGCCGCCGATGGCAATCCGCTGCTGCTGAAAGTAAGAATCGAGCGCCATTTCGGCCTGCTGCCCGCGAATCCAGAGATTATTGCGCTGGGGATGGGTCGGATCTTCGGCCTGCAAAACGGCTTTTTGCACCTGCACGGCCCCGACCGAGTCGCACTCAAACAGCGGCAGCACGCGTCTTAGCAAATCGCTCGGCACCCGCGCATCGGCATCAAATACGCCAATAATGTCGCCCTTGGCCTGCGACCAGACTTCGTTGAGCGCCCCCGATTTGCCGCCGCCCGCATCGGCCGCCCGGTGAACGACGTGGAGCTGGCGATAGGTTTGGGTGAGTTGGTCGAGCACCTCAGCGGTGCGGTCGGTGCTGTTGTCGTCAATCACCCACAGCTCATAGCGCTCAGCCGGATAATCGAGCCCGCAGAGCGTGCTCACCAGTGAGGAAATCACCGTTTCTTCGTTTTTGGCGGCCACCAACAGGGATACAAACGGCAGTTGCGCTGGTTCGTCGATGGCGATCGCCTCAGGCACAAATCGCGGCCGGGCCAGAATGATGCGCAGGGCATGCACCCCCATCAGCGTCGCCAAGCCCAGCACCACCCAGATGCCCCACGAAAATAAGTGCAGGGCGATCGTGCCACTCCAAATGATGGAGAGCGCCACCGCTGCTTTACGCCTACGTCCGGCTAACCCCCGATAAAAGTGCGTATTGATATCTTCCGATTCGAGCAAGTCAGAGGTTAGAGAGCTAATGGGCTCTAGCTCGTTTTCTAAATCGTAGTCATTACTATAGGATTTGTTCTCAGACCAGGGATTTTCTGGCATAGGTTCTCAAATAACAACAAAAACCGCTGTAATTGGAGGTAGGCGTAGCGATCGCCCATCAGGCACCGAAATGCGTTTAAATGCTGAAACAGCCGTCCTGTTTGAGATACAGAGCGGCGATCGCCCTCAACACACGGCGACGCGTTTGCATCAACTACAGCAGTAGTCTACCAAGATTGACATTAGTTTATGAAGAAAAGCTAAAGTAAGCACTCGCAATCCCACGGTAGCGATCGCCATCAAGCCGAAAGAACGAGGGCTAAGCGATTCTTAAGGTTGGGGACAGTCAGAGATGGGTTGAATGGGGATTTCAAACGATTGCGTCCCTAGGCTGAGGCTGAGTGTGCGGTTATGGGTGCGGCTATTACCTTGCTCTTGCAGCTTGCCCTGGTCATTTTTGCCAAAATCTTCTGAGCGATAAATTACGCGGCAGCGCACGTCTTGGCAGTGGCACTGCATGACAAAAAAGTTTTGATCGAGATGGGTCAATGACCCC
>DATNOW010000908.1:0-5925 GCA_036703515.1 Chroococcidiopsis sp. | reverse complement strand
ATGAGACGATTAGTTTGCCCCGATAGATGCCAGCCGTTGCTCTAGAGGCGATCGCCCGTGAGCCGATTTCAGCGTAGCTTAGCCACCGAAACAGTTCGCCAAACCCCGGCAGCGTTTTTTCGAGCAGGCGGGCGATCGCATCATAGGTGGTATCTCTGGGCGCAATCCCGGTGCCACCGTTGAGGATGACCGCATCGACATCCGACCGCTGGCACAGGCTAATCACCGTCGCTTCAATTTGGCTGGGTTCGTCGGGCAAAATCTGATAGTGGGTCAGGCGATGTTCGGCCGCTTGCAGCAGCTGTTGGATCAGTTGGCCGCTGCGATCGCTGTCTGGCGTGCGGGTATCGCTGACCGTGATCACCGCCACCTGCACGGCGATCGCCCGTTGATCGGGATGGGGAGAATGTGTCATACCCAGTTACTACACGCCCAGTTACTACACGCCCAGTTACTACACAAGTCACTACACAAAAAGGGCGGGTCTGCACCCGCCATCGACTGATTAATAATAAGTCACAAAATTCTATGCTTTGTTAAAGCCTAGGTCGTTTTGTTCGGCATAGCGCTCCATAAAGCGGATAAACCGATCCCACTCCTCTGCACTCTTCATCACGTAGAGCGCTTCTAGAGCTTCGGGTTGCCCATTGACAAACTTAGCATTAACCTCGCGGGTCATAATTTCACCCTCTTCATCCACCATATACATACCGGTGATGTCTTGGGTGCTGTCATTGCTCAACGCATTGGGCTTTTCAAAATAAAAGGTTGCCGTGCCGTTGCTACCATCTCGCGATCGCGTCAAACGAATATCTGGCACAACCGCTTCAGTAGTACCTCGCGAAAACTGAATCTCAGCCATAACTCTCCCTTTCCAACGATTAATCGTTCGCTTAACCTTATCATCATCATCCCATCTCTTCGATGATGTTCCGACATATTATTGGTTTTCAGCCTATTGGTTTTCAGTAAAAAACTTGCCCCATAGGTTACACACCGACTTGGGCTACGTGCCTCCCCAACTGCCCTAAGTTGCGCTACTCTGGTAGGCTAAACACGCACCCCAATCCCAATCTGACGTGAATCTTCGCCAGTTTGTCCCTTTTTTTGACTCGTCTGTGCAAGAGTGGGCTACCGAAGCTCGCCTGCTGCGGTGGTTAACCTTTGTCTGGCTGACCATCGGGTTAGCAGCTCTGTTTTCTGCATCCTATGCGGTTGCCGATGCCGATTTTGGCGATGGGCTTTACTACATTGAGCGCCAGCTGATGTGGGTGTTGGCAGGGCTGGTGGGGTTTAGCGTTTTAGTCAATGTCCCCCTGCGCTACATTCTGGGGGTGGCCGACTGGTGCATGCTGTTCTTTTTGGTCTTGATTATCTTGACGCTGCTGCCCGGTCTGGGCACGAGTGTGAACGGGGCTAGTCGCTGGCTTGACCTCGGGCCACTGCCAATTTTGCAGCCCTCCGAGTTGATTAAGCCTTTTTTGGTACTCCAGAGCGCTCGCATCTTTGGGCAATGGGAACGTCTGCGGCTGAGTGTGCGCTTGGTCTGGCTAGGAATTTTTGTGGGTTTGATTGGGGCAATTTTGCTGCAACCCAACCTCAGCACGGCTGCACTCTGCGGCATGTTGCTGTGGCTGATTGGGCTGGCGTCTGGGTTGCCCTATATCTATGTGGGTGGAACGGCGATCGCTGGCTTCTTAGTTGCTGTGCTCAGCGTCAGCCTGCGTTCCTATCAGCGCGAGCGGATTATATCGTTTCTGGATCCTTGGCGCGACCCCATGCAAAACGGCTACCAGTTGATTCAAAGCCTTTTGGCGATCGGCTCAGGCGGCTTTTTTGGCACGGGCTATGGGCTGTCCCAGCAAAAATTGTTTTATCTACCGATTCAGTTTACCGACTTTATTTTTGCCGTTTTTGCCGAAGAATTTGGCTTCGTTGGCAGCCTGGTGCTACTGGTCATGCTGGGAGCCTATGCCACCTTGGGACTGAAAGTGTCGCTCAAGGCCCGCAATGCCGTACACAAACTCGTGGCCATTGGGGTGGTTGTGCTGCTCGTCGGCCAATCTCTGCTCAACATCGGCGTGGCCAGCGGGGCGTTGCCCACCACCGGTCTACCGCTGCCGTTTTTCAGCTACGGCGGCAGCTCTATGATTGCCTGCTTATTTTCGGCTGGGATTTTAATTCGGGTGGCCCGAGAAAGCAATGAGGCTCAAGTTGTGTCTCTCAGAGAGCAAGCTCAATCGCGATCGCCCTCTGCCTAGTCTAGTGAGGCAAAACTCAAGGGCGTGCTCAAGGGCGCGAAAGTTCTCGAATCGATAAATTTTAGATAAAAACTGTATATTTAGTCACAAAATTTACCCCGATTGTCTACAATTGCTGCATAAGCCGTATCAGCTAAGCAAATACATCCGATTTGCTCGTCTAATCTTTCTGCTTAATTCATCGATGTCCGATGCAAGCGGTACCTGATCTAAATTGCAAGATCGCATTTGAGAATCCTACGCTACCTTCGCGATTTGCGCCTCTCTCCACCGTTGCTCTTGCACTCTGACATCCTCACCTAGAGTCACACAAACCACGCACTGGAGATATAGCAATGGCAGCACAAATCACCCAAATTAACTGCAATGTGCCAGTTCCTACCAATGCTCAAGAGCTAGAACAAGCGATCTGGCAATACAGAACCGGAGAGTTTCAGGGAGCCGATCTATTTTGTCGCTGGCAGGCTATCCGCGACGCAGCTTTGGCTCAACGCCTACCTGAACCCGAAGGCGATCGCGTCTCTGTTGAAGACAGCTACTAAAAGCCTGGGCTGGCGGGTTCTATTGGCAAATCCCACTGGCAAGTCTCACTGGCAAATCCCACTGGCAAATTCTACTGGCAAGTCTTGTTGGCAAATCGTACTCGCAAACAAGACTTGCAGATCGCGCTAGCACACTGGCCTGGCCGATGTCCTAACGTCTGGCATCGGTCAGGGTCACCTGCCCGTTTACCGCTAGCTTTTCTGCTTCTGCCTGCAAAAACTCCAAGAACGTGCTGGCCACCACCGAAAGCTGTTTACCCGACAGCGACACCACATACCACTGGCGGTGAATCGGGAACCCTTGCACATCCAATACAGCCAGTTCGCTCTGGGTATCGGGCGTTAGGGTATGGCGAGACAGTACAGAAAGCCCTAACCCCCCAGCGATCGCCTGTTTAATCGCCTCATTGCTGCCCAGCTCAAGACGCACCTTCACCTCTAACTTCTCAGCATCGAGCATCTTTTGAAAAGCGCTGCGTGTCCCAGAACCCGGTTCCCGCATGATAAACAGTTCCTCTGACAATCGCTTCAGAGTAATATTAGTTTCCTTGGTCAGGGGGTGGCTGCTAGGGGCCACCACCACGAGCGGATTATCTAAGAACGGGCGCGAAACAATATCTAAGTGTTCGGGCAACTGGCTCATGACGTAGAGGTCGTCTTGATTGTTCGCTAGGCGATCAATCACGCGCTCATGGTTGGTCACAATCAGCGAAACATCGATCCCCGGATAGAGCTGGCAGAAAGGCCCCAACAAACGCGGCATAAAATACTTCGCCGTGGTGATCACCGCCAGTTTCAGCTTGCCTTGCTTCATGCCCTTGAGATCCGCCACCTTCATCTCAAGCTGATCAAGCTGCGTGAAAACTTCTTGACAGGTCGAAAACAGCTCTCGCCCAGCATCTGTCAAATATAGCCGTTTGCCCACCTGCTCAAATAGCGGCAATCCCACGGCCTTCGTCAACTGCTTAACCTGCATCGAAACGGTTGGCTGGGTTAGAAACAGCTCCTCTGCAGCTCGGGTAAAGCTGCCGTGGCGGGCAGTTGCCTCAAAAACTTTGAGTTGATGTAAAGTCGCGTGGATCACCGGCTAGTCTCCTGTCTTTAACATAGATTAAATTCTATCACAGACATCGCGAATAGTGATTTCTTTCTATGGATGAAGACGTTATGATGTCACCAATGGCAACTGCATAAGTTCCCTTCCAGCACGCGCTGTGCGTCCATTTGCAGGTGATTGGCCACCCGGTCGCACCTAGATTCCCTCTCCTGCAACCCAGCCTTAAGTCAGTTTTCACACTGTTTCATTCTGCGATGGGCGTACAGCGTTTCTCTCTTCCGTTTCTCTCTTGCCGATAGCTGTAGTTTGCTGGTGATTGGGCCGGAATTCTGCCAAAGGCTTGCCAAAGTTTTGCCAGAGGCCTATCAGAGACTTATTGGTAGTTTGTCGATAGGTTTTATTTTGTTTACAGTTATTCTTGCGTATATATCGAATTGAGTGGAGATATCAATATGGCTGACATCGTGGATATTGCGGTAGGTGCAGGCTCATTCAAAACCTTGGTAACAGCCGTTCAAGTTGCTAGGTTAGTCGAAACCCTCAAAAGCCCCGGCCCATTTACCGTGTTTGCCCCCAACGACGAGGCCTTTGCTAAACTGCCCGCCGGTACGGTGCAAACCCTCGTGCAAAATATTCCACAGCTTGCCCGCATTCTTACCTTTCACGTTGTCCCAGGCAAGCTGATGAAGGCTGATCTAGCCGCCCTGGGCAAGGTGATTTCGGTGGAAGGTTCCCCGATTCCGATCGACTGCTCCGAAGCCTTTGAAGTCAAGAATGCCACTGTACTTGCTGCCGATATCGAGGCCGACAATGGCGTTATTCATGTGATCGATCGCGTTATTTTAATGGGCTAGTTATTCATGGGCTAGTTAAATGGGCTAGTTAAGTAGGCTAGCGCGATCGCCCTTTTCCCTGTCGTCCCGTTTTCTCCTGCCGTTCTCCCTTTTTCTGCCGTCTCCTCTTTTCCTCCCATCACAATCTGCCCATTGCGTTTTACGTTTGCCTCTAACGAGGTTTTAAACGAGATGCAATGGGTATTTTTTGTATGCGTGCCCTGCGTTCAACTCGATTTAACCGGCGTGTTTAATCGAAAATCTCTATGAAATTTGCCTGTCAAAGTCCTGAAATTCATCTAAGCTTGACGAAATAAGAGAATCTACGCATACGGAATTTACGTATACGCGATCGCCGCAGCAACCCAGGCTTAGCAAGGAGGCATCTGATGGAACCACGCCTTGATTCACGAACCCAAGACCGTTCATCGTCAGCGTCTCCAGAAGAATTTGCAGGCAATCTCCCCCCAGTAGATGCATCCCTGTCCAATCGACGCACCTCTGACATTGATAAGGTGCTTCATGCCTTAGAGATACCGCCCCCCTCTGAGTCGAGCGGTCGTCTGCGCGGTAAGCGCCGTGGCATGGACGACATTTGGAATAAGCTTGATTTCTAGGCTTGATTTCTAGGGCGATCGCTTTCTCTTCCCTGAGTGAATTGTTCCTAAGTGAACAATTTGGTTAAATCTCCCCTCAGTCAATGCTGACCCCACGAAAGGTTTGGGGGCGGCTTTTGCTGACTACAGGAGCTTGTTCAATTGTTCGAGATTGCACCTGGTGCGCGTCAAAATAGCGTTGCCACATTTCCGGTGCATTGAGAGTTTCGCCACCGTGGGCAGTGCGGCGTTGGCGCACTTGGCAGAGCACTGGCGTATTCACACAGGCCCCCGAAACAATCACCTGCCCCTTGGTGAGCGATGGCAATTCCTTGAGCAGATCGCGGCCGGCAGCCTCCACCCCATATTTGAGGCTGTCTTGATCCACGGGGTTGACGATCCGCATAATGAACTGGCTCATGCACTGCGATAGAACATCCGAGTCAAGCTTGCCGGGGCGCTGGGTGATCAGCCCCACCCCAAGTCCAAATTTGCGTCCTTCGCTCAAAATTGTTCGCAAAATCATTTTGCAGCGCGACGGCTCGTGGGCGGGGGCAAATCGGTGGGCTTCTTCGATCAAGATAAACACCGGATAGGGCAAGTAGTTTTCGTCATCCGGCGTAATTTTTTCTTTTT
>DATNOW010000907.1:0-4752 GCA_036703515.1 Chroococcidiopsis sp. | reverse complement strand
AATCTACAGGTGGTGGGGTTGACATCAAACACACTGATCAGGATGCCCGTTTGGGCTCAAGCAGCGATCAGCATTTTGCTACAGGGATCAATAAAACAGGGCTGGCACCGATTGGTAGATGGGTTCACAGGAGGGCGATCGCAGTCTAGAAATACGCGTTAACTACCCCGACGGCCGGGTCACAGCCAGGTTATTACCGAGTCATCAAGAATGCACCTCAAGCCGTGCGTCCAAAGCAGTGCCTAAAGTATAGCGACGAGTCTCGATTGAGATCTTAAAATTTTCGACGCTCCCCATCACTCGCCACTAATATCCCGTCACCACCGCCCATGCCCCCAATAAGTACCCCATCAAAATCACAAATCTATCCCTAGTAACAATAAATAACAGCATTTTGAGTTTCAAAATCCAATTTGGTTGAATATGGATGAATAGATTTGGAAATTTTTAATTACGATTATAGGGAGAGAGCGTTCTCTCGATTTAAGGCTGGTTAATCATCGGCTCTCTCTGCACAGAGCATTCCGTCTGAGCACAGACCCAGTGCAGAGTAAATCGCGGAATCGGTGCTGATTTAGCTGCTGATTTAAACGTAGGAATTTGGCACTAGGCAGAGCGTCAGAACATCATTTGAGGAGTAGGACATGATGCGTCTTCACATATTAAAAAATTGGTCTGTCGGGTTGGCGACTCCCCTAGTGGCTGGGCTGACCATTGCCCTAGGTGTGGTGGCCGGGGCGACACCCGCCTCTGCCCAAGCCGCCTATGGCAGCTATGTTGGGGTGGGTGGCTCGCTGGGGCTCACCGACGGTGATGGCGTTACCGAAGACAACAGCAACGGTGCGGTGATTGCGGCCCGCTATCGGCTACTAGAGGTTCCAGTATCGCTACGGGCGCAGGTATTGATTTCTGACGCGACGGCAGTGGTGCCCACAGTATCCTACGATATCCCACTGAGCTGGTATACCGACGCTTACATTGGCGCTGGGGTGGCTTTTCAAGACTCCAACACCGATACGTCCCCGATTGGCAACCAAACCAGCTTTGTGATTCAGCCCGGTGTCGATCACCGCATTCCCCGCAGCCGATTGGTGCTGTTTGGCAACGCTATCATTGCTTTTGATGCCTATCGGGCTGGTGGCGGCACGGCAGCAGCTATTCAGGGCGGAGTAGGGGTGCGTTTCTAGGCGCGCTATCTCAGGTCACGATCAAAGGCAAACTTTGCCCACATAGCACTTGGGGCAATCGCTGAGGGCGATCGCTTCAAGTGTTGTTTTGTATTTGTAACTCCTATCCTTAACTCTATTCTCGCCATAGCAGCAACTTCGATCGCCCTGCGGTACATGGCCAACGGAATCGATCGCCAACTGCCGCTATGATCTACAGATCGCCCAGAAGAAGATCGCCCAAAGGATCGATCCGATCGGTTGATCGAATCAGTTGAGTGAACGGGTCGGCGATCGGACTGCGCCAACCTCTCATCTCCCCCCCTGCGATCCCTATGCAGCTCCCATAAAAACCCGATCTAAGGCGATCGCTACTTCTGGAACCCTTGATCTGTAAGGAATCTATAGAATCCGCTAAGCCACTGGATTAGCACAAACAAAACCCCTAAAATTATCGAATATTCCTGCCAGGAAAATCTATGACTTCGACTCGCCCTTCTCCCGACGATGCATCTCGGCTTAGCACTGCTGTAGAGTCTAAAAGCGAACCGGAAGCTATGCCCATTTCTGCTGCAGATTTGTTTCTGCGCCATCGGCTAGGAATTGTAGAAGACCTGTGGGAACTGGTGTTGCGGCAAGAGTGTGGCCAGGAATTAGTCGACTTGCTGCGACAGCTACGCTCGATCTGCTCCCCCGAAGGGCAAGTCGAGTCCGTCGAATCTAGCGCCCTCAAAGTAGTCGAAAAGCTAGACCTCAATGAAGCCATTCGGGCAGCGCGGGCCTTTGCCCTCTATTTCCAGTTGATCAACATTGTCGAGCAGCATTACGAGCAGCGCGGGCAGTGGCAATCGCGGGCTGCACAGGCCCAGCAAACCGACCCTGCACCCCCCGTCATTGAGCGTCCGCTCAAAGAAGCCGACCTACAAAACGGCATCCATGCCGATCTACTCGAAAAAAGCCTTTACGAAAGCACCTATCCCCGGCGGGAACCCGCTACCCTCCAGACCCTATTCCCCAGCCTGCATCGGCTCAACGTGCCGCCGCGCCAAATCCAAAGCCTGATCGACAATCTCGACGTGCGGCTGGTGTTTACGGCCCACCCCACCGAGATTGTGCGCCATACCATTCGCGACAAGCAGCGCCGGATCGCCGGGATTTTGCGCCAGCTCGATCAAGTCGAAGAAGGGCTACAGCCGCTCGGGCTATCGTCTTCCTGGGAAGTAGAGTCGCTCCAAGAGCAGCTCACCGAAGAGATTCGCCTGTGGTGGCGCACCGATGAGCTACACCAGTTTAAGCCGACGGTGCTGGATGAAGTCGATTACACCCTGCACTACTTCCAAGAAGTGCTGTTTGAGGTGATCCCGCAGCTTTACCACCGTTTCCGGGGGGCGTTGCTCAGCACTTTTCCCCATCTCCGTCCACCCCAATACAACTTCTGCAAATTTGGCTCGTGGGTAGGGTCCGATCGCGACGGCAACCCTTCAGTCACGCCCCAAATCACCTGGAAAACCGCGTGTTATCAGCGCAACCTGGTGCTGGGCAAGTACATTCAATCGGTGAAGCATCTGATCAACCTGTTGAGCCTGTCGCTGCACTGGAGCGATGTGCTGCCCGATCTGCTCGAAACCCTAGAGCAAGATCAAGTCCAGATGCCCGAGGTGTATGAGCAGCTGGCCATTCGCTATCGCCAAGAGCCCTATCGGCTGAAGCTAGCCTACATCCAAAAGCGGCTTGAGAATACCCTCAACCGCAGCCTCAAGCTTTATCAAGGCGACTATTTCCAAGATGAATCGGTGGAAGTTAGCCCAGGGGCAATTTACCGCTCGGGCGGCGAGCTGCTCAACGAGCTGAAGCTGATTCAGCGCAACCTGCAAGAGACGGGTTTAAGCTGCCGCGATTTGGAAAATCTGATCTGCCAGGTGGAAATCTATGGCTTTAACCTAGCCCACCTTGACATCCGCCAAGAAAGCTCGCGCCATTCAGATGCCCTCAGTGAAGTGGCCGACTATCTGCAAATTTTGCCCAAGTCTTACAACGAGATGAGTGAAGAGCAGCGATCGCTGTGGCTTGTCACCGAGCTACAAACGCGCCGCCCTCTGATTCCGGCCGAGCTGCCCTTCTCCGAAAAAACCAATGAAACCATCCAAACCTTTCGGATGGTGCGCAAGCTCCACCAAGAGTTTGGCCCCGAAATTTGCCAGGCCTACGTGATCAGCATGAGCCACCACGCTAGCGACCTGCTAGAGGTGCTGCTGCTGTCTAAAGAGGCAGGGCTATACGACCCAGCTACCGGCATCGGTATGGTGCAGGCCGTACCGCTGTTTGAAACGGTCGAAGACTTGCTGCGTGCGCCGCACGTCATGCGAGAACTGTTTGAGCTGCCGCTCTATCGGGCCTACCTGGCTGGGGGCTATGCCGAACGGCTCAAGGCCGAAACTACCCTCCAGCATGGGGCGATCGCTGGCGAAGACCCCACGCTTGACCCCACCTTCAACGCCTCTGCTTCACTGCAAGAGGTGATGCTGGGCTATTCCGACAGCAACAAAGACTCGGGCTTCCTCAGCAGCAACTGGGAGATTCACAAAGCCCAGCAGGCGCTCCAGCAAATGGCCGAAGAGTTTGGTGTAGCCCTGCGCATCTTCCATGGGCGCGGCGGCTCGGTAGGGCGCGGCGGCGGCCCCGCCTACGAAGCGATTTTGGCCCAGCCCGGTCGCAGCATCGACGGCCGCATCAAAATCACCGAGCAGGGTGAAGTGTTGGCCTCCAAATACAACCTGCCTGAGCTAGCGCTCTACAACCTCGAAACCATTACCACTGCCGTGATGCAGGCTAGCCTGCTGCGCAATGGCTTTGACGACATCAAGCCATGGCATGAAATCATCGAAGAGATTGCAGCGCGATCGCGGGCTCACTACCGGGCCCTGATCTATGAGCAGCCCGACTTTGTTGACTTCTTCCACCAAGTCACGCCGATCGAAGAAATCAGCCAGTTGCAGATTAGCTCGCGCCCAGCCCGTCGCGGCGGCAAAAAAGACCTCGGCAGCCTGCGGGCCATTCCCTGGGTCTTTAGCTGGACTCAGATTCGGGTGCTGCTGCCCTCCTGGTATGGCGTAGGCACAGCGATCCAGAGCTTTTTGGCAGAAGAGCCCGAAGAACACCTGAAGCTGCTGCGCTACTTCTACTACAAGTGGCCTTTCTTCAAGATGGTGATCTCCAAGTGCGAGATGACTTTATCAAAGGTCGACCTCAAGATCGCTCGCCACTACGTCCAAGAGCTGAGTCATGCGGAAGATCGCGATCGCTTCGAGCAACTGTTTGAACATATCTCCAACGAATACCATCTCACCCGTGATTTGGTGTTGGCGATCACCGGGCACAATCGCTTGCTAGATGGCGACCCCGACCTCCAGCGCTCGGTACAGCTTCGCAACGGTACCATCGTCCCGCTCGGATTTTTGCAGGTGTCCTTGCTCAAGCGCCTGCGCCAGCACAAAAACCAACCGGCGAATGGTGTGATTCGCTCCCGCTACAGCCGTGGCGAACTGCTGAGGGGCGCACTCTTGACCATCAACGGCATCGCGGCCGG
>DATNOW010000906.1:0-6728 GCA_036703515.1 Chroococcidiopsis sp. | reverse complement strand
TTTGTGCCCATCGATGGCGGCTATCAAATTACCAAAACGGTACGCGAACGCTGTGTCTTTGCCCGCCAAAACCTAATCAGCGATCCACCCTTTTCGCGCATGGACTTGATTAGCTGCCGCAACGTGCTGATTTATTTTGGGGCGTCACTGCAAAAACGAGTCCTGCCCATGTTTCACTATGGGCTCAAATCGACCGGTTTTTTGATGCTAGGGTCGGCTGAAACTGTAGGTGAATTTTCCAACCTGTTTCATTTAATCGATCGTCCTCACAAGATTTATGCCAAGCAGCTTACCGCTGCCGTCTTGCCGATGGAGCTAGACCGCATCGGCTACCCTGCCGCTAGCCTAGCGACCTCTATCCCAACCCATACGGCACGACAAGAGCAATTAAATTTAGCCGAGGTAGCCGACGAAATTGTCCTCAGTCAATATGCGCCGGTCGGAGTAGTGGTTAACAGCGATCTCGACATTATCCAGTTTCGAGGACAGACTGGCCCCTACTTAGAGCCATCGCCAGGCCAGGCTAGCCTCAATGTGCTGAGCATGATCAAAGAAGAACTCCGGCTTGATCTGCGCACTCTAATTCATCAGGTCAAACAAAACAGCAAGTCCGCCCGCAAAGACAGCATTTTGCTAAGGCAGGGAGAGCAAATTCGACAGGTGCGTATCGATGTAGCACCGATTACGTCTGGTACTCCCAACGCCGAGCATTTCTTGATTTTGTTTAGTGAGGCGATCGCCCCAGCATTGCCTGAGACCAATCTCCAGAGTCGCCGGGCCGCCACGCGCCAAAGAAAAGACCAAGTGCAGGCTGAAAATCAGCGGTTGCAACAAGAGCTAGAAGCCACAAAAGCCTATCTGCGCTCAATTATTGAAGAACAGGAAGCGACCAATCAAGATCTAAGAGCTGCAAACGAAGAGATTTTATCGAGCAATGAAGAGCTACAAAGCACCAACGAAGAGCTGCAAACAGCAAAGGAAGAAATTCAAGCAACCAATGAAGAACTAAGCACCATCAACGATGAGCTTTATCGACGCAATGCCGAAACCGTCAACGTTAGCAACGATTTTCAGAACCTGCTGAGCAGCATCAATATTCCAATTTTGATGCTAGAAGGAGACTTGCGCATTCGCCGCTTTACCCCCACCGCTGCTACCTTATTTAACCTGATCCCCACCGATATTGGGCGGCCGCTCAGCGATATTAAGCACAATCTCAGCATTACCGACCTAGAAACGCAGATTTTAGAGGTGATCAATACCCTCCATCTCAGCACCCAAGAAGTCCAAGATCAAGCAGGGCACTGGTACGATCTGCGCATTCGTCCTTATCGCACCCTCGACAACCGCATCGACGGGGCTGTGGTGGTGCTCGTAGAAATTGATGCCCTCAAACGCAGCGCCGCTCAAGTGCAAGCCGCACGCGACTACGCCAACGCAATCGTGCAGACGGTGCGCGAGTCGCTGATTGTGCTCAATGCCAACCTCCAAGTTGTCACCGCTAATCGACAATTTTATGAAACTTTTCAGGTGACGCCTAGCGAAACCGAGCAGATGCTAATTTTTGAGCTTGGCAATGGACAGTGGAATATTCCGCAGTTGCGATCGCTACTGGAAGATTTATTGCCCCACAATACCCAAATTGATAACTTCCAAGTTGAGCATGACTTTGAACATATCGGTAGAAAGACGATGCAATTAAACAGTCGTCGCCTCGATCTAGAAAGTGGGGATCAGTTGATTTTACTCGCGATTGAGGATGTTAGCGATCGCCCTCAGTCAGCCCCAGAATAGCTAAAAAAAGCTAGAAAACTGCATAACAATTAGTAATAGTAAGTCTAATGATAAGTCGGGCAATAAGTCGGCAGGCTACATTCGATGAAGCGAGCTGTTGGATTTCAATGATGCCCAACCATCTTCTCGCCAGAGTTTGAGAGTACATCCCCATTTTGCGATAAACAGGAATAATTCTTCCCACTTCAGAAAATGGAGCGGGTGAGGTGGTCAAGTTGAAGGGCGCATACTGCGTTAATCACTCCTTATTACAGTTGACATAAAATAGTAATTATGTTGTTTTTGTCGATAATAGAATTTTCATGCGATAATTGAAGATGGATAACATTTCAATATCTTGCTACTGGTATCACATTGGTGTAGTAATTTTGCTAATAAAAAGCCTGTTTTAATCTATGCTCTTAGATCTAGACAGATTTTAAAAAACCAACTTTTTCAACCCAGATTACATCCTAGGTTGTTTACCCAAAGCGGCTTTCACATAAAAAAATAACTCTAGTTTATCTTTTTCCGAAATGCGAACCGCTTCTATTTAAGTATTTCTAGTCCACTGCTACAGCCGCAGCCGAGTCATTGTTGCTTGTAACTAATCAGCCACTTCTCTCTGCGATTGGGCACTATCTAAGATAAGAGCTTTGCAACCAAATGATATCTCATCCGTAGGGTGTGTTAGGCGCTAGCCGTAACACACCACAGGTATTTCAGTTTCACGTGAGTCTTTAAGATACGCTCAAAATTTCTCTGATTCAGTATCTATCGGCATTGAATCAGCTTATTTCCTTCTCTACGGAGGATTAACAAATGAATATCTCTACTCAAATCAAGGCCGTTTACCGAAGAGCCTTGATTTTGCGAAACTATGCCCTAGAGTTTCCGACACAGCACGATCTGCTAGATAAGGCGCTGAGTGAGCTCTACTTTGTTTTAGAAGAATTGCAAACTTCTCAAGAAGAATTGCATCAGCAAAATCGAGAGCTGCTCAATGCGCAGCAAGTGATTTTATCTGAGCGGCAGCGCTACCAATCTTTGTTTCAGCAGGCCCCCAATGCCTATTTGGTCACTGACCTACAGGGCAAAATTCACCAGGCTAATCACCAGGCTGCTCAGATGTTGCTATGTCCACCGCAAGAATATCTGCTTAATAAGCCCCTAGTTATTTTTGTTAATGAACGCGATCGCCCCCACTTTTTCACCCAACTGGCTAACTTTAAGTCGCGACACCCCTGGGAAGTGCGGTTTAACCTAAGCAACGGCACCCAGATCATTGTGGCGATCGCCATCACCCGCATTAACGATCCCCAGTCCAAGCAAGACATGCTGCTGTGGTCATTAACCGACATTACCCTCCGCAAGCACATGGAGCAGCTGCTGCAGCAGGCCCATGATGCCCTAGAGAGTAGGGTAGCAGAGCGGACTGCCGAACTGACGCAAGCCAACGCCCAACTGCAACAGGAAATCTATGAACGCCAGCAGGCCGAACAAAAAATCCGCGACCAGGCCGCACTGATTGACATTACGGCTGACGCGATTGTAGTGCTCGATCTCAATCAAACGATTACCTTTTGGAACAATGGTGCTGCCCTTTTATATGGCTGGGACGCTACCGATATCCTGGCTCAGCCGGTCAATCGGCTCTTTAGCTTAGGTGATCACGCCCTAGACGGTGACGGACTGGACGGTGATAACATATTGAACACAATGTTTAGCCAAACCCTAAACCAGGGATTTTGGCAGTCTGAGTTAGACCAAATCACCCATAGTGGTACTGCGGTCATGGTCGAAAGCCGCTGGACATTGATGCGCAATCAAGCCGGGCAACCCCAGTCTATTTTGGTGGTCAATACCAACATCACCGAAAAAAAGCGGCTTGAAACACAGCTTTATCGGGCCCAACGCATCGATAGTTTGGGTTCGTTGTCGAATGGCATCGCTCACGATCTAAAAAATGTGTTTACACCACTGCTCGTGTTATCTCAGCTCCAGCTCAACTCGTCTAAATCTCTTGATCCCCACAACAAAGAAGTTTGGGAAATTATGCATCGCAGTGCTCAGCAAGGAGCCGATCTAGTCGAGCAAATTACGCTATTTGCACGGGGTACTTCCGGCACGCGAATTTCCCTGCACGTTGATACTCTGCTGACAGAGATGGCAAAAACCATTCAGCGCACGTTTCCAGCAGAGATCGAAATCTGCACTGAGATCCCGGATGAGCCTGTGTGGTGCGTCATGGCCAACCCCACCCAACTCCATCAAGTGGTGCTTAATCTCTGCATCAATGCCCGCGATGCCATGCCCAATGGCGGTCAACTGACCCTGGCGATCGCCAATCGCGATGTTGATGCCGAGCAGGCCCAAAAACACCTCAACGTCCGCCCCGGTTGTTACAGTGTCATTACCGCGGCAGATACGGGCATCGGCATTCCTGCGCGATTGCTTGAGGGCATCTTCGAACCCTTTTTTACCACTAAAGCGCCGGGTCACGGCACGGGTCTAGGGCTGTCTACGGTGTATCAGATTGTCAAAAATCACAATGGCTTTATTGAGCTATCGAGCCAAGAGGGTCTTGGCACTCAGTTTCACATCTACTTACCAGCGATCGCCCCCCCTCTATCCCCGCTGAGCCAGCTTCCCGTCCAGCCCGATACCCACTAACCTGATTGGGGCAGCCCCTCAATTAAGTAAGTAATATTTGCACAGATCGTCATAATTTCCATTATGTAGATTTTATTTTTAGGCATCAATATAATATTTCCAACGATCAATAGAATAATAAATTCTCTTTGGCGAGGGTAGTTCTAGTGATTATTTAGATTGCTTTTAATATTGAATTTCGTCTTATCTTACAACCTGCTTATACATTTTTAGATTCAATTTAGATTGAACAGAATTGAGAATAACACTGCCTTTCTCAAGCAAGCTTATCTGCAAAAAAGGACAATTAAGAGTTAAGCTGATACGTAGAGTCTTGCTTGAAAAACTGCTAGTTTGGCTGAGTTTTTCAGAGATCTATTCTTCAGTTCTTTGTTCAGGAAATCGAAAGAGAAAAATGCGATTGTATCCCCCACTAACAGTTATTTCTTACATAATCGGGCCAGTCTTGATTATCGCTAGTCACATCGGTTCATTACTAGTTTTGATGACCGGCCTATCGTGGGGTGCCGTAGCGTGGCTTGTATTTCTATACGTGATCCGCATGCTGGCGACAACGGGCATTTATCATCGACTCCTCACCCACAAAAGCTATCGCGCTCCGGCGCTCGTGCTATGGGTGGGCAGTGTTATAGCCGCCGCTGCGGGGCAGATGGGCCCTAGTTGGTGGAAAGCACATCATCTGACCCATCACCAGCATGCCGATCAGCCTCGCGATCCTCACTCTCCCTACACTCCATCCCAGGGAATAAAAGGGTTTTATTGGTCTCAAGGGGGCTGGTTGTTATCCAAAAACTTTTTTCCGGCCAAATTGCCATCTGACGTTGAGAACGACGTAGTTTTGAAAGTAATCGACCGTTTACACTTCTTGCCGCTAGTTGCACTAGGAGTGATTTCTTATTTCATCGGCGGGCTTGAATATTTGGGTGCTTTTTTCCTAAGTACAACTCTCCTATTTCATGGTGTACAAACCGTTAACTCCCTCAGTCATCTTATTGGTGAACAACCTTTTGATACCAATGACTACAGCCGCAATACGGGGGTCGTTGCATTTTTGACACTGGGCGAAGGCTGGCATAATCTTCACCATGCATTTCAGTCATCCAGTCGGCATGGTATTACCATTCGCAACGGACGCGTTGCATATCTTCCAGACCCAACGTTTACTTTTATTAAATTGCTTGAGCGGCTGGGGATCGCGTCAAAGCTTAGAATTCCTACTGAAACTGAGCTGTTAGCGCGTGCCAAAAATCGCAGCGTTCAGCGCCCAAGGGTATCAGCCGCAGTAGAAACATCGTCAAATTCTTAACTATCGAAAATTAATCGTTGCCTTACACTGGGAAAGAAGCGGTTAAGGCAACGACAAACCGATAGTCATAGGAAATTATTTCACTGGGTTACGACCCAATTTTTTGTATCGTGTCGATGTCTTTCGTGATCTGTTAGCTGAGCTGTCCCCCAAGCTAGGAGAAATCAAAATGACTTCTACGAGTACGTTTCCAGGCATTCACAAGTACATTCCCGTCACGGGAGATATAGCGCTCAAAACGCCGATAGCTTACAAGTTGACGCGGCTCATGGCTGGTGTCTTTAACACAACGCAAATGGCGCTGGCCGAAGCCTACATCAATGGCTTAGAAATACCAGATTCTGTCTTTCGATCGATGCTGCATACATCGATGCCCATCTTGTTCAAGCATTGTCCGGCACTGCTCGCGCCCTATGAATGGGTCTTGCAAGAATCTGATCACCTGGCCGAATCTTCGCAAAAACTGATGAAGATTCAGTATGACTTGCCCCAAGCAATGCTTAATCAGATGTTGGGCGATTGGCCATTGATCTATCCCAAATACAGCACTGGCTTTTGGGAGCATGGGGCCGAGGATCTAGAGCGATCGCAAATGCACATGATCGACCAGGTTATTGAGCGCTTGGGCATCGAGGATGGCGACAACATCTTAGATTTTGGCTGCGGTTGGGGTTGCGTGCCTAACTACATCATGTCGAAATTTCCCAACGTCCGGTTCACTGGGTTAAATCTCAGCCGGAATCAGTGTGACTACATCCGTCACAAAATGCAAGATCCGCAGAGCTACTTGAGTTCAGGACGCTTTACGCTGCATGAAGGCGATTTAAATCAAGCCTACTTCACCGAAAAATTTGACAAAATTCTATCAATTGGCGTTTTTTGTCATGTTGGAAATTTGACCAATGCTTTCCAAAAGCTAGCGTCTTTCCTCAAAAGCGACGGCAAGGTATTCATCCACATCATTACCGTGCGCATC
>DATNOW010000905.1:0-13306 GCA_036703515.1 Chroococcidiopsis sp. | reverse complement strand
GCAGGCTGGGGCCGCCAGCGTCAAGGTGTTTCCAGTGCAGGCGGTGGGGGGCAGTGCCTACATTCACAGCTTGCAGGGGCCGCTCGGCGGCATTCCGCTGATCCCCACCGGGGGCGTAACGTTAGAGAATGCCCATGAGTTTGTGCAGGCCGGAGCGATCGCCATTGGCTTAGCCAGTGAACTGTTCCCTAAAGCAGCCATGGCGGCGGGCAATTGGGCCGAGGTGACCGAACGGGCGCAACGGCTGCTGCAAAACTTAAAAAAAACTTAGCGATCGCACTCCTCTACGGGGGTAGAAGGGGGACGCAGTTTGCTAAAAGTGCTAGGGTGAGCACTCGTCATGGGCAAGATAGGGGCGGCATCGTATCCAGAGCAATCCCTAGCGGCCAAGTACCCAGAGGCAAGGATATGCAGGAAGATTTTGGTTTGCCAAATTCGCAGCCGTCATCAGGACAACCGCAGCCATCTCTAGAGGCAGGTTTGGCAGCCCTCGCGCGGTCTGAGTTTGAGCTGGCGATCGCCCACCTCAGCGCCATCGGTCAAACCGCAGCCGATGCGCGGACTCAGATCCGGGCGCAGGTGGGGCTGATCCAAGCCTATCGCGGCAGTGGCAATATACAGCAGGCGATCGCCTGCTGTGAAACGCTGCTTGGCGAAACGTTGATCCGCAGTCCCAATGCCCAAGCGCATCAATGGGCTCTCCAAATGCTAGAGACCCTGCGAGTGGCCGCCATTCGCCCCTCTGCCAGCCGCTCTGCCTCTTTGCCAGCCAGTGATCCCAGCGGTTTTACTCCTTTGCCTCCGACCGGTGCCGCCGATAGCACGGGATTTGTTCCCCTATCGCCCACTCCGACCTCCAGTGCGCCGTCGTCGCCGCGAGAGCGGGTTGATGGCGATAGTGCCGGGTTTACTCCATTAGGGGGGCAACCGCCGACCACCGGGCGAGAATCGGTGACGGGTGCCCAACTGCCCAACCTAACTCCAGCCGCCAAGAATGCGGACGAGTCTAGCCTTGGACGCGATGCGGGTGCTAGCGATCGCACAGATGACTGGAACCCGTTTGATGCCGCGGTTGAGAGTTCAATGGTGGATTCCTCAATCGAGTCGGACGCCTCTGCCCAGCGTCCAGTCACCGATGCCCAGCGTCCAGTCACCGATACCTACAGGGCCGCAGAAACAGAGATACCAGGGTTGCCGAGGCAGAACTGGCGGCAGGCGGGACGGGCCCAAAAATGGAGCGGGCTGGGAAAACTCGACCGCAGTACGCTGTGGGGCGTGCAAGCCCTGACGGCGATCGCCCTCCTCGTCCTTGGCTGGGGTCTTTGGAAAGCTTTGATTGTGGTCATTGTCGCCCCAATTTTGGGGCTGATTCCGAGCTTAGCTCTCTATGACCTGCGCCAACTGCTGCTGCTGAGTAACCCGATTGTATGGATTGGGCTAGGGTTAGTGGCGATCGCCGCTCTGTCACCCTGGCTGCTCGACCGCATCCTGCAGTCGGTTTATGGCGCTAAATCGATGCATCTCGATTTGCTCTCGCGCTATAGCCCCGAATCGACCCGTGTCCTGCGCCGGTTTGGGCAGGGCCGCTCTTTGCCGCGCCTGTGGATCGTGTATACTAACGCGCCGCTGGCTTTGACCTATGGGCTCACTCCCCAGGATGCTCGCCTTGTGGTCAGCCAAGGGCTGTTGGATCAGCTCAGCGATGATGAAATTGCTGTGATCGTGGCCGGCGAGTTGGGTCACATCACCACCTGGGATTTTGCCATGACGTCCTTTGTGACGCTACTAGCCCAGATTCCCTACGGGGTCTACTCCCGAGTGTCGGCCTGGGGCGATCGCCAGCACGATCGCGTTTTGCAATCGGTGGCGGTGGGGGTATCGAGTCTAGGCTATGGGTTTTACCGTCTGCTGCGAGCGGCGGGCCTATGGCTATCGCGGCTGCGGTTGTCCTATAGCGATCGCATCGCCTGTGAAATGACCGGCAACCCCAATGGACTGACCCGCGCCCTGCTCAAGATGGCCTTGGGCATTGCCCAAGATGTTCGCCGTCAGGGGCGGATCATGCCGCTGCTCGAAAGCTTTGACCTGCTGATCCCGGTGGGCTGCCCTACGGCTTTAACCCTGGGTAGCGTTGGTCAATCTAACGCCTTTGAGCCGCTTTTAGTGTGGGACTATAGCCATCCCCTGCGCCGCTGGCTGTGGTTCAACAATACCCATCCGCCGCTGGGCGATCGCCTCCAGCAGATTGCGCGCTATGCCCGCCACTGGCGGCTAGAGTCAGAGCTAAATTTGCCCCTTGCGCCGGGTAGCGAGTCCGGCGGTAGACCTTGGCCTCTGCTGGCGCTGGGCTGGGGAATTGGCGGTGGCATCGTGCTGTCTGGCCTATTGATGCTGCTAGGGGCGATCGCCGAACCCCTCAACTGGGCTACGGCTCAGTGGGTTGTCCTGAATGCACCTGGCCTAGAGTTGTTGGTTGTGATTGGAGCTAGCATCGGGGCTCTGATGGCCATCGAACGGCGCTGTTGGCTACAGCTTGCGCCCCTGATTGGGGCCGCCTGGGGGGCAGCTACCGTTGGTCTGCTGTGGGTAGTGGGGGTGATTGCCCGCTATGCCAACTGGCTAGAGCTTGACTGGATGTGGGGCGATCGCTCGTTGCTCGTGGGATGTCTGCTGATTGGCTTGGGCATCGGCACCTTTACCCGAATTAACCCCCTGTTTCCCGACATTCGCCGCGAAGACGTCCAAGTTAACCCGCGACTGGGCGATCTGCTCAGTGACGCCACGATTTCCCCGCTCAACAGCGTGCCGGTTCGTTTTACCGGCAAACTGCTGGGCGATCGCGGCTTTAGCAACCAGCTCAGTCAGTCGCTGATTTTGCAGTGCGACAGCGGCCTGATTGCGCTCCACCACCAGTCGCCCCTGGGAGCCGTGGGTGACCTCTTTCCCCAAGCCCTGCGTCCGCGCAATTGCGTGGGGCAGTCTGTTACCATCACAGGCTGGTTTCGCCGGGGTGCAACCCCTTGGGTGGATATCGATACGCTCCAAGCGCCCCGTGGCATCGTGCTCAAAAGCGGGCATCCCCTCTGGCTTACCCTGCTCTCGTTTGTGGCCGTGTTTCTGGGGCTATACACTATCCTGCGGGGATCGTAAGGGGAGCATAGGAGATAAATCCTAAGCTAGAGACCGCGCCGCGCTGCTGTGACAGCGTTACCTCCCAATACTGAAATTCAACCCTCAAACTCAATCTTCCAACTCAATCCTCAAATTGAATCAACGGCATCAGATTCGGTTTAATCAGAACTGGTAAGCCTATCTGTAACAAATAATTAACGAATGATAAAGTAGCGATCCAGATGTCTTTGCTTAAACGCTTAAGAATCGAGGACGCTAGCATTCGTTGACCTGTGTTGAGGTGGGGGGTAACTGAATTTCATGGCAAATCTTGTTTTGTCGCTGATTAGCGCGATCGCCCGAAACGCCAAAGACGATTTTGTCCAAAAAACGCGCCGGGTTGATGCGGTGCAAGAACAGTTTTTGCGATCGCTCCTGCGCATCCAGCAAAATACCGTGCTGGGGCAAGAGTATGGACTAGCAGACATCAAAACTGTGGATCAGTTCCGCCAGCAGGTGCCCATTCTTCCTTACAGCCACTATGAACCCTACGTCGAGCGCGTGGCTCAAGGTGAAGCCAACGTGCTCACGGCCGATCGGGTGATCTATCTCAACCTCACCAGTGGCTCTACCGGCAAACAAAAGCTAGTGCCTGTAACCCGGCGATCGCGGCGGGCCCTCTCTAAAACTCAGCGGGTGGGTATGGGTTTTGCCATTGATGCGGCCGCCGCCCGGGGCATGGGGATCAACAAAATGCTGCTCACCAGTTCGGCCAAGCTGCTTGGGCGTACCAACAGCGGCATTCCCTACGGCCCCGTCAGCGTCAGCGATCTGCGCATGACCTCTTGGATCTACCGTCAGGTGTTTACCTATCCGTTTGAGGCGCTGCAAATCTCAGACAGCCTGGCCCGCCACTACCTCTGCCTGCTGTTTGCTCTTGGCAATCCGTCGCTGGGGATCATCGGAGCTAATTTTCCGGTGCTGGCGCTGCGCATGTGCGACTATCTGGAACAGTATGGCGAAGAGTTGCTTTGGGATCTAGAAAAAGGGGCGATCGCCGACTGGCTGATCCTCGAACCCGAGCTGCGTGCGAAACTCAGCCAGCAACTGAGTCCTAACCCCAAACGAGCGGCGCAACTCCGCCAGTTGCTCAAGTCAGAGGGGCGACTCAACCCCTATCAGTGCTGGCCCGATGTGGCCTTCATCATCACCGCCCGAGGGGGCACCTCTAGCTTTTACCTAGAGCGCTTTCCGGCTTATTTTGGCGACACGCCCGTGTTTGGTGGTGTCTATGCCTCTGCCGAAGCCACCTTTGGGGCTTATCACAGCTTCAACAACGACAGCAGCATTCTGGGGCTAGAGAGCGGCTTTTTTGAATTTGTGCCCGAAGATCAGTGGGACAGCGAACACCCCCACACCCTGCTGGCCAGCGAAGTACAGGCTGGTCGCTACTATCGGATTTTGGTGACCAACTACAACGGCTTCTACCGCTACGATATCGGGGACGTGGTGGAAGTGGTCGGTTTCTATGAACAGGCTCCGCTGATTGTTTTCCGCCATCGTCGTGGCGGGCTGCTGTCTTCCACTACCGAAAAGACCACCGAGTTTCATGCCACCCAGGTCATGCAGCGACTACAGCGCGAATTTGAGACGCCGATTGAAAATTTCTGCATTACGCTCTCTGATGACGCCATTCCCTCCTCCTATCTGGTCAATATCGAGCTTAAGCCGGGGCACGCCCTAACCGATCCCCAGCGCTTTCTTGAACGCTTTGACCACACTCTCAAATCGATTCATACGTCTTACGAAGTCAAGCGCCGCGATCAGGTGCCGCCGCCTCGGCTCCGCATCCTAGAACCGGGTAGTTTTGCTACCATCCGCCAGCGCATGATTCAGCGGGGAGTGCCCGAAACCCAGCTCAAGTTTCCCCATATCAGCGAAGATCGCCAGTTTTTGTCGGGACTCTCGGTGCAGCAAGAGGTGCGCTGGAGTGGCTGAGAACTTTAGAGACCAGCGGTAAAGGGCGATCGCCCTATCCGTCATTCACCATTCACCATTCACCATTCATCAGCAAGCATCGATCAGCATTGATGGGATCGATAGATCTTAAGTAATGCTGCAAAGACTGGACGCGTCATTCGATTTCAGGATAGAACCATCCTAGAGACCTGCTTGATCGGAAAACCCGCTTGATCGGAAAACCTGTTTGACAGAGAAACTTTTGACAGGAAAACGCTCAACTCGCGTTGATTCTTAGATCAACCACTAATAGCTACCCTATTGCCAGGGTGTCCTATCCCTAGGCCAGGTGCTTGCCCGAAAACCATGTTCGCAACGCCCACTGACCTTTCACAGACCGTTAGCGAACCCCTAACTACGGAGGATGAATCGATCGTGACGTATTCAGGTAATGCTCTCGCTGATGATGTGATTTCTGAGGAACTCCAAGCCACACTCAATCGCATTGCCGCGAAGGCAGCAGATCGCAAAGACGAACTGGTGGACATGCTGTGTGACGAACAACCCCACAAAAGTCGCATTGTAGACGAGGCCTATCTCGCTTGCACATGGTGGGAAGGGTGCTATTACTGCATGGATGAAAAACAGCAGTGGCATCGAGTCAAGTGCTTTGCCTAACCAGTGCTTTGCCTAACAGGCGTTTTATCCCAAAACAAACTAAAAATCGTTGTTGGATACTATCCAACAACGATTTTTTAATCCAAGTTTTAATCCAACAACGTTTTGTTAGTGAAAAGAACCACAGGGCGATCGCCCGTGGTTGTCCCGTCTCAACCTAAGCGGGTGGGGCTGAGGGAGGTAATGATGGGGTCAGGTTGACCTACGAGGTGTTGGGCAAAGCGGCGGGCTAAGGTCGGCAGCACGGCAAAGGGATTGCTGAAGCCCGAAAAGATATACAGCCCATCGAGTTGGGGCAGGGCACCAATCAACGGCAGGCGATCGCCACTAAAGGCGACGAGGCAAGAGCGCCACTGCCCAGGCAAATCTTGGATCTTCGGCATAATTTTTCCCATGCCGTCCCGCATTGTGCGTTCGCTGGCGATCGCATCCACTGTCGCGTTAGGGTCGACCAGTGCCCGGCTGATCTGCCCTAATCTGATCCGCCCGTCGGCAAACTGCACGACGCCCGCATCAAAAATCGGCGGCACTATTTCCTGGGTTGGGTCATCCCACAGCGCATCTACCTCCGCACGTCCCGCCTTGGCCTCCATCGGAAACCGCTTGAGGTCAGCAGGCATGACCAAGCTGTTGAGCCTCAGAGCGGTGGCGGGCATGTCAATTAACTCGGCCTGGGTGTAATACAGCCGCACGGGAATACCCGCATCCCGCAGCAGCGCTCGGCTCATCCCGCCCGCACAGACGACCACTTGCCCCGCAGTATAGGTGGTACCCATAGCGGTGACGACGCCCTGCATTTTGCCATGTTGGGCTCCGCCATTTTGGGCTATCCCTGTCACCTGCTCAATGGCGATCGCCCCACCCAAGCGCACCATGGCCTGCCGATAGGCGGCGGTGATCTGCACCGGATCGACGTGACCATGACGGGTATGGAGTGCGCCCGCGATCGCTGGGCGGTTGAGCAAGGGCTCGATCTCAGCGGCCTGGTCAGCGCCAATCAGCACCGGCGGGATCAGGCACTGGCTGTAGGTAGAGGCGATCGCCTCCCCATCCGCACCCGCATCAATGGTCAGCAGCAGGTCAAGCTCTCGAAACTGAGTATCACCCTCCAGTTCTGCCGATAGCGCGCGGTGTAGAGCGATCCCCTCTTGGCAAAGCTGACGGGTGAGCTCGGTCGTCCCTGACCAGTAGGCAATACCGCCATAACTAAACTGCGTGGCGCTGGGGGGCGTTTCTGATTGCTCAATCAGCAGCACCGAGACGCCGGTTTTGGCCAATTCGTAGCCAAGGGAGGCACCGCTAATGCCTCCCCCAATCACAATCCAGTCATAGGTTTGCATCTGATTTATCTTGTTTTACGTTCTTGAATTACTGGGCTGAATTACTGGGCTGAATTACTGGGCTGAATTATTGGGCTGAATTACTGGGCTGAATTACTCGGCAATCACAGCATCCACTTCAATTTCGACCAGCATATCGGGCGAGGCCAAACGACTCACTTCTACCAAAGTATTGGCCGGGCGAATGTTTTGAAAGAACGAATGATGGGCTGTTATCGTCTGCTCAAAATGATCGCTATGGGTGACATAGACGCGGGTACGCACCACATCCTCGAGACTAGCGCCCACCTGCCGCAGAGCCGCGTCAATTTTTTGATAGATATATACGGCCTGGCCGTGGGCATCGCCCTGATGCTGAATCTGACCGGCCGCATCTGAGGCCGTTGTGCCCGATACATAAACGAAGGGGCCTACGCGCACCACTCTGGAATAGCCCGCTCTCGCTTCCCAGGGGGTACCCGACGAAAAATTTTGGCGCTCCATAATTCAGCACTGCGTTGATAGAGTGTGGTGTAAATTCTACAAATTCTACGAATTTTGCAGATTTTATGAATTTTGCAGATTTGGAGGATTTTGCGAACCGATTGAGTTCGTCACAAAGGCCCAATCAGGGACTCACCCCTGCATCTATCCGACGCTCGAAAAGGGGCGATCGCTGACTCGACAATAGGGGCGAGAATAACACAGCGGCATTTCCAGGGCGTGCTGTTCCAAAAACTCTGGATTGCTCATCACCTGTTCGGTTTTGCCATCAAACACCACCTGTCCTCGGCTTAAGACCACCGTGCGCGGGCAAATATCAACGGCTAGATCGAGGTCATGGGTGGCAATCAGCTGGGTCAGCGGCAGGCTGTGCAGCAGCTGAATCAGCTGGCGACGGCAGCGGGGATCAAGCTGAGCCGTGGGTTCGTCGAGCACCAAAATCTGCGGCTGCATGGCCAACACGCCGGCGATCGCCACCCGCTTTTTTTCACCGCCCGATAGGTTGCTGGTCAACCGAGATGCATAGTTGCTGGGATCAAGTCCAACGGCGTGCATGGCATGATGAGCCCGATGGGTCAATTCTTTACCCTGTAACCCTTGGTTCATCGGGCCAAAAACGATATCCTCCCACACCGTCGGCATAAATAGCTGATCATCTGGGTTTTGAAATACCACCCCGACAAAATTTCGCACGTCTTTGAGATGGCGAGTTTGCACGGGCAGCTCCCCAACCGTCAGGGAACCTTCCTGGGGTAGCAAAATTCCGTTGAGATGGAGCAGCAGCGTCGATTTGCCGGAACCGTTCGCGCCAACTAGCGCTACCCGTTCCCCCGCCGCAATCGACAGGCACACCTTGCTCAAGGCTTGGGTGCCATCGGGATAGATATGGGTGAGTTCCTCAATCAAGATTGGGTTGTGATGCATTGCGTGGGAGGGCAGCGCTCCGGGCAAATAGGCAATTGAGGAGACAGAGGGAGCAGGCGATCGCATAGGGTACCAAAGCGTAAAGAATAAACTTGCCAACGGACAGGAGGGTATGCAAGGTGTGCCATACGGCTACATTCACGGCAAAGTTGCTCATGCCCCGCTCATGGCAACAGGGAGCAGCAATTGTCTTTAATCGATCTTTAATCGATTTTGCTTAACTGAGCCAGTAGACGGCTTGACCCCCCAGCAGCCAAATTAGCGTTACCGTCAAAACCACTACGTCGAGTTTGCCGCCTAGGGGGATGTCCATTACCGGCGGAATCCCGGTATAGCCGCGAGCCAGCATGGCCTGATGGATGCGATCGCCCCGTTCATAGGTGCGAATAAACAACGCTCCGATCATGTGACCGGCCATCAAGCGCTGCCAGTGGCGACCGTTCATCAAATTGCGCGACAGGGCTGCCTGACGCATTGCCGTAAACTCATCGATTAACACGCCGATATAGCGATACATCGCCGCCGAAATCGCCACCAGCAGCGGAGGCGATCGCAGCGCCACCATGGCATGAAGCAACGCCGGGATCGACGTTGTCAGCACCAAGACATTCAGCATCGCCAGCGCCAGCAGCCCCTTCAGCATGACACTGCCCAAAACCGTCAGCCCGCCTGTGGTGATTTGCAGCCAGCCCCATTGCCAGACCACCTGCCCGCCATCGCGAAACAGCGTGCCTAATAGCACCACCCCCACAAAGATAAATTCCACAGCCACCCGTTTCAGCAGCACGCTGAGCGTGACTCGACTGGCCAGGGCGATCGCAATCACCCCCAGCCCATACACCATCCACGTCAACCAGCGCCCATTAGCCGTCAGCGCCGTTGCAAACACCACCAGCAACATGCAAAGCACCCGAGTCCGAGGAGCCAGCGAGTGCCATAACGTCGCCCGCTGGCTGTCAATGTCAAAACGAAATGCACCAATGTGCAAAAGCAGCATGAATATCCAAATCACGGTCTGAATCGATCGGGGCAGAAAGCCATCGATTCAATGAATAGGTGTTGGGGATCAAAATTCAGGAACATTAAGCCCTGAGGCAGGGCAGACTGTAAACGATTGCAGACTATCGTCACTTCTATCGACTCAGCGCAGGTTCGGTGAATTCCTCCAAGCCTTAGCTAGCATCGATACCAGCCACCTCAGCCCAAGGCTAATCGGGTGTTCTAGATTCAGTCGGGGCAGACCCATTGCGCCGGATTAAAAGCCTGCCACTGCCCCAGGCTAAACCAAAGGTCAGCAGTGTTCCCACAATGCCGGCAATGGGGGTCGCCACCTGTTCAGGCACACCTTTGACCGCATAGCCCTTAAACATAGACGCAAACGGAAGCTGTTCTGCTGGCGCATTTGCAGATGCTTTATGGGCAAACTCTAAATCTTCTGAAA
The DNA here is from genome assembly GCA_036703515.1 of Chroococcidiopsis sp. GTDB lineage: Bacteria > Cyanobacteriota > Cyanobacteriia > Elainellales > Elainellaceae > DATNOW01. The sequence goes on along the minus strand of DATNOW010000905.1, from coordinate 3,370 downwards.
CGCGATTTAACCCATCGGGTTTAGAACTAGCAAACGGCGACAACAGCGCAGCGATCGCCAACGCAATGCCCAGTCCTGACGCTATAAAAATTTTGTTTCGCATAGGAGCACCTAGCCCTGTGGAGTAAGCATGAACCGTGTTAACGCGAGCTATTAGCCAAGCCTCTGCTGCCAAGAGCCGCCAATCGCGGTGGGTCAAACAGCAAGTCTGGTCGAGTCCGCCAGATGTAGCTAATCGCCAAAATTGTAATCAGCACCTCCCCCACACCAATCAACATATGCCAGATCAGCATTGAGGTGAGCGCTAGCCCCAAGGGCACCGTACCCGAAGCAGCTAATTGCAAAGCGCAGACTATCGCTGAGACTACAACGCTCAACCACGAGGCTACACCCACGGCGATCGCCATGCCGCGCCATAAATTAAAGCCCGCTACCTGGCGCACAGCCCTGTAAACGTAATAGCCGCCCAACGTGCCAATCAGCCCCATGTTGAGGATATTAGCCCCCAGCACGGTCAACCCGCCGTCTTGAAAAAATACGCTTTGCACAATGAACACCACCGTCATCACCAGGGTGCCAGCCCACGGTCCTAACAGCACCCCAGCCAGCGTACCGCCCAGCAGATGGCCCGAGGTGCCACCCGGAATCGGAAAATTAATCATCTGAGCCGCAAAAATAAACGCGGCGCAAACGCCCATCAGCGGTACAGCGCGCTCTTGATACTCCGTTTTGACTTTGCTCAAGGCCACCGCGATCAGGCCAACTGCAATCACCCAGCACACCACACTCACCGGCAGGCTCAAAAAACCATCCGGAATATGCAGCGCTATCGGCAAAGATGGAGGAAACAGCCCAGTCGCCACCGAACTCGAAAAGGAGAAGATTCTAACCATGATCAATTCTGGTCACCACGTAAGATTGGTCACAACGTAAGGCAGGGGCTTCAGAGAGTCTCAACGGCAACCAATCCTCCCACTACATCCCACTGTCCCGCCCCCGTACAGACAGAAACCGTGAGGTAATTGATCGAGCTGTCAAGCGATAGAGATCGCGAATTCGGTGAAACTTATCTTTGGAGAGAGAATGAGGTGCCGTATCCTCACTATGGGCTTTAGTAAACTAAAGCCTGCTCGTAAATTCAATCCTCCACAGGGGCATAACCCCCTAAACTTAAGGAGGATTTAAGAGATCACCCCCCCTTCTGGGGCGATCGCCCTACCCTTGTGCAAATCTTTGCGCAGATCCGTAGACTTAACTCAAATCGTTAAGGTACACTTAAAAATCGTGGTTTTTTAATTTAGCGCATATGCACGCTCAAGAGATTATCCGTTCGATTGAAGCGGAGCAGCTAAAAAGCGACTTGCCGATCATTCATGTGGGCGACACCATTAAAGTGGGCATCGTCATCCAAGAAGGCGGTAAAGAGCGCGTACAGCCCTATGAAGGCACCGTAATCGCCAAACGCAATGGCGGAATCAACGAAACGATTACCGTTCGTCGAATTTTCCAAGGCGTTGGCGTAGAGCGCGTGTTCCTCATTCACTCCCCTCGTGTTGCTAGCATCCAAGTCTTGCGTCGCGGTAAAGCGCGTCGAGCGAAGCTTTACTACCTGCGCGATCGCGTGGGCAAAGCTACTCGCTTGAAGCAGCGGTTTGATCGAGCAATCTAGGCTAGTGTGTCAGATGTTCGAATCAACTCTAGTCTTTTTACTAGATTGTTTAAGTCGAATGCCTGACAAGCTGCTAGACTAGGAAAGGCATTCCAAGCAATGTCACTAATGCGCTCTTAGTTCAGTTGGTAGAACGCAGGTCTCCAAAACCTGATGTCGGGGGTTCGAGTCCTCCAGGGCGCGCTCGATTATTTCTGAAACGATTCTGTTACTGACGAGGCAATAGAAAATTGTGGCCAGTAAAGACGAAGCTACAAAAAGCAGCGAAGATGTAGCCAAAAAAGCAGATTCTCCTGCGCAAGAAGGAAGCGGCTTCAACGTCACAGCTTTCTTGCAAGGCACAAAAGAAGAGCTTGATAAGGTCGTTTGGCCAAGTCGTCAGCAACTTATTAGTGAATCAGCAGCTGTGATTTTAATGGTCAGTTTGTCTGCCACGATTATCTATCTCTTTGATCAGCTGTTTATTTGGGCGTCCAAACAGGTGTTCTGATGATTCACATCTCAGATGATCCAGACAATCTGGTATCTAGCGATGAAGACAGCGATGAAAGAGAATCTTCCGTAGCTGCTCCTGCCCGTTGGTATGCTGTCCAGGTTGCTTCTGGTTGCGAAAATCGCGTGAAAATCAACCTAGAGCAGCGCATTGAAACGTTAGACGTTGCAACGCGCATTCTTCAAATTGAGATTCCGCAGACGCCGATCTTGAAACAGCAAAAGGGCAGCAAGCCAAAAGAAGCCTCTGAAAAAGTCTTTCCAGGCTACGTCCTGATCAAGATGGTCATGGATGATGAGACGTGGCAGGTGGTCAAAAACACTCCAAACGTCATTAACTTTGTCGGCGCAGAGCAAAAGCGGCGATACGGTCGTGGCCGTGGGCATGTCAAGCCGATGCCGCTGGGGGCCTCAGAAGTAGAGCGAATCTTCAAGCAATCTCAAGAGCAGAAGCCCGTTGTCAAAATCGATATGGCAGCAGGCGACAAGATTTTGGTCTTGTCGGGTCCCTTTAAGGACTTTGAAGGTGAGGTGATTGAAGTCAGCCCTGAACGAGCCAAGTTGAAAGCCCTGCTTTCGATTTTTGGGCGTGATACCCCGGTGGAATTGGAATTTAATCAAGTTCAAAAGCAGAGCTAGTCGTTCAATGGCAAAGAAAGTCGTTGCAATTATTAAATTGGCACTCCAAGCGGGAAAGGCAAACCCCGCGCCTCCAGTTGGCCCTGCATTGGGTCAGCATGGGGTGAACATCATGATGTTCTGCAAGGAATACAACGCCCGAACCGCTGAAAAGGTTGGGTTTGTTATTCCCGTAGAAATTTCGGTCTATGAAGATCGGAGTTTTACGTTCGTTCTCAAGACGCCTCCTGCTTCGGTACTCATCCAGAAGGCAGCTGGGGTAGAGCGGGGTTCTGGTGAACCCAACAAAAAGAAAGTGGGTTCGATTACGCGCACTCAACTGCGGGAAATCGCCGAAACCAAAATGCCCGACCTCAACGCCAATGATGTCGAAGCTGCGATGAAAATCATTGAAGGCACCGCCAAAAATATGGGCGTGACCGTCACTGGTTGAATCGTTTCGCTCACCCAGCGGGTTGAGTGCATCAAGATTTAAGTTTGTTTTGTTGTCCCTATTCGGGGGAGAGTATTGCACTCGCTATGACCCCAGGAGTAACGCATGGTTAAAGTATCACGTCGCCTTAAGGAACT
>DATNOW010000904.1:0-3214 GCA_036703515.1 Chroococcidiopsis sp. | reverse complement strand
GGCACTATTGGCGCTGCTGTTTTTGCAAGAATACCTTGCGCCCATAGCCTGGCTGGGGATTGTGCTGACTATTAGCGGCGTGTCGTGGGTCGTCGTTGAGCGCACCTCTGATGCGGTGTTGCGCTACATGCGCCCATGGCGAGGCATTGGCTTTGGGCTGCTGGCGGCCTTGGCCCAGGCTAGCGGTGCGGTGATGTCGCGGGCCGCCCTGGCCGATACGCCGATCAGTTCTCTGTGGGCGACGCTGATTCGGCTGACGGCGGGCGCTGTGGTCTTGCTGCTGTGGATGGTGGTGCGCCGTTATCCGCTGCAAACCTTTGCGCCAATGCGATCGCCCCGCTTTGTTGGGGTGCTGGTCGCGTCATCGTTTGCCACTACCTTTTTAGGTATCTGGCTACAGCAAACGGCGTTTAAATATGCGCCTATTGGCGTCGGGCAGTCTCTGACGGCCACCAGCCCGCTGTTTGTTATCCCCATTGCCATCGGGCTGCGCGAATCGGTCAGCCTGCGGGCGATTTTGGGAGTGGTGGTGGCCGTGGCTGGTATTTGGCTGCTGTTTGGGCAGCGCTAGTGAGAGAGCTTCGTTTTGGTTCCCCGATCCGGTTTCAAGTGCGACCCGGTTTTCCCTTGTTCCCTACCCTACACCTCCTATGTCTACTCCCACGCCCGCTTCCACGCCCACGCCCACGCCCACGCCTGCTTCACAGTCTATTCCTGCCCGCCCGATTGCGCTCCATGCCGCCGAAGTCCCGCCGCGCACCAAGCCCTCCAACTATCCAGAACCCTTTGCATCGCAGATGGTGGGGCGCGAGAAACGCGTCCTGGGGGATTTGTTTGGGTTGACTAATTTTGGCGTTAACCTGACGCGGATCGACCCCGGTGGGGTTTCGGCCCTGCGTCATGCCCATGCCAAGCAAGACGAATTTATCTATATTTTGCAGGGGCGACCGACGCTGCTCACCGATGAAGGGCGCACCGAGCTTGCCCCAGGCATGTGTGCGGGCTTTAAGGCTGGCACGGGCAATGGCCACCAGTTGATCAATGAAACCGCAGAAGAGGTGGTGTATCTGGAGATTGGCGATCGCACCCCCGGCGACTCGGCCACCTATCCCGACGATGATCTGGTGGCCCTGTCGGTGGCTGGGCAGTGGCAATTTACCCACAAAGACGGCACGCCCTATTGAGCGAGCGCCATAACTTGCTATGAGATGAATTGCCATAACTTGCTATGAACAGTTGTTGAGCGATCGCGTGAGGAAATGTATCAAGACTGACCATGGCGGGTGAGAAAGCAGACAATAGATTCACAATAGAGTCATAAGCGCTACGTGTGATGAGTTCTACGCCACGGGGAGACCACTATGGAACTCAAATCAATTGCGATCGCCCTGCCCGAGGGATGTAATCTGATTCTTGGTCAAACGCACTTCATCAAGACCATCGAAGACCTATACGAAATCATGGTGGGCACGTCTGCCCAGGTTAAGTTTGGCATTGCATTTTGCGAAGCGTCGGGGCCTTGCTTGATTCGGGTGGCGGGCAACGATGCGGCATTGCAACTAGCAGCGACGCAAAACGCGCAGGCGATCGCCGCTGGGCACAGCTTTGTCATCCTGTTGCAAGAGGCCTACCCGATCAACTTCCTCAATGCGATCAAGCAATGCCCGGAGGTTTGCACCATTTACTGCGCCACGGCCAACCCGAACGAAGTGATTGTGGCCGAAACGGCTCAAGGGCGCGGCATTTTAGGGGTGATTGATGGCTTCTCGCCCAAGGGCGTAGAGCAAGCCGCAGACGTGCAGGCGCGTCAGCAGTTGCTGCGGCAGATCGGCTATAAGCTGTAGCCGCTTAGCCAAGCTGCAATCCACAAAAAGCAATTCAAGATAAGCAATTCAGGAAAAGCAATTCAGGAAAAAGCGATTAATATCCGCGATGCAAGGCGATCGCCATTGGAGGCAACCATGAAAAGCTATGACTACGTCATTCTTGGAGCTGGGCTAGGGGGGCTTTCTGCCGCCGCATGTTTGGCGCGTCAGGGGCATGAAGTCGCCGTTTTAGAAAAACATTACTTACCGGGTGGCTGCTGTCACACCTTCGCTTACGGTGATTATCACTTTTGTGCTGATGTCCACTACATCTCCCAGTGCGGAGACGGTCAAACCATCGATCGGTTGCTGCGCTACCTAGACCGGCAGGTGCCGTTTAATTCCCTCGATCCAGACTGCATCGATCGGGTGATTACCCCTCAGGTAGATTTCAAGATTCCCCTAGGCTGGGAAAATCTGTGCGATCGCCTGCTAAACACCTTTCCAGAAGAGTGGGTGGCGATCAATCGCTACTGTGACGAGATTAAACACCTGCACCAAGACATCCGCAGCCTGATGCAAGAGGTGCGCTGGTATGACCAAAAGTGGTCAGACTGGCTGAAGCTACCTAAATATTGGAATCTGTTCTCGAAGCGCAACTGGACGCTGCAAGACCTTTACAACCACGTGGGGCTGTCGCCCAAACTGCAAAATCTGCTGGCGGGGCAAAGCGGAGACTATGCCCTGCCGCCCAACGAAATTGCCCTGCTCAGCCATACCTCCCTAGTCTGGGATTATTCCGAAGGGGCCTATTATCCCCGATATCACTTCAAGCACTTGGTCGATACTCTGGTGGCGGCGATTACCGAGCGGGGTGGAGTGGTGCGGTTAGACACGGGCGTGACCCAGATTGAAGTGTGCGATCGCCAGGTGCAGCACGTTGTCACCGCCGCAGGCGATATCTACCATGCCAAACAGGCCTACATCAGCGACCTCGATCCGAAGCTGACCGTGCAGTTGATGCATGGTGCGGGGGGCATGGATATGGGGATGGGGGATATGGACACGCGGGATATCAGCGCCGAGGCTGTCAGCGCGGAGACCATCAGCGCCGAGGAGCGTCAGCGGCTAACGGGCTATGAGTATTCCGCCAGTGCCTTTAACCTCTACCTCGGCTTAGACAACCGATTTCAGCCCTCTCTCTATGGCATCGGCAACTGGAATATCTGGTACTATCCCACCGGCGACCTCAACCGGGAATATCAGAAGCAGCTTGCGGGCGACCTGAGCCATCCCTGGATTTTCCTGTCGTGTCCGACGATGAAATCTAACGAGCCGGGTATGGCTCCGGCGGGGCATCACGTTTTAGAAATTGCGACGGTCTGTTCCTACGAGCCGTTTGCAACCCT
>DATNOW010000903.1:0-3939 GCA_036703515.1 Chroococcidiopsis sp. | reverse complement strand
TGCCCTTGCCAATCAGCACGACTTTAAATTCAACGTTGCGCTCGGCTAAAATCACCGCAGCTTGCAGCAGCGTCAGGTGATCTTTGTAAATGCCAAAGGTCGAGGGAAAGTAAAAAACAGGGGTTGCGTTCGTCCGGGGTTCCCTAGGCTCCAAGCGCGACGATGGCATCGAACTGGCAAGGGGAATAGCCGTCGATTTAGCCGCAAACTGCGGGAAAATCGACAGAATATCGGCCCGCGTTTTGGCTGAATTGGTAAACACGATGTCGGCCTGCTGGGCCCACTGCAGCAGTTGCCGGTCGTATTCCTGAATGTAGTCGGCGGGATAGGTCAACGGCGCAAAGCGCCAAAACACGTCGTGGGCCAGCATCGCCAGCGGAATGTTGAGCGTGGGCGGCACAATCCGGTTGGTTAAAAAGTAGAGACAGTGGGTTGCACCATAGCGCTGGGCTAAGTGCGCGACTCGATATTGCGATTTAAACCGGCGCGATCGCTCCGCCAGCCATTGCTCTAGCCCTTTCCAATGGAGGCGTTTGGCCACACCCTGGAGGCGGGCGATCGCTCCCAATGCTTTAGACTGCCAGGCCGTTGGCTCCCAGGTAAAGGTTTCATAGACTAGCGCTGGGGCGGGCGGCAGAATTTGCTGAAAATAGGCCACTTCCTTGGGGGGTAAAACCAGAATGACCTGATCGAGCCGCTGAGAAAATTCTTCCGTCAGCGACATGATCACGCGCTCGACGCCACCCTTAACATAAAACTCAATCGGAATAATCAATTTCATAGATAGCAATAGAGAGCGCTCCGCGCTGAAAGCCAAGCAAAACCTGGGGCGGGCGCTACGGTCTAACGCCCCTCAAGCCCCTGTTATTTGATGCAAGAGATCCACACCTTGGCAATGTTGCTCCAGGTTTCTTGGCGGGGAATGTCTTTGAACTGTTGGCGGATCTGCTCGAGCTGTTGCTGATCTTTGAGCAATTCGACAATTTTGTAGGCGATCGCCTCTTGGGTGGCTTGGGCCTTGGGTTCCCCCGACACTTTGACGCAATAGTCTTTTTCGGCCATGACGCAATAGTCGGTGGTCACTGGCACACAACCCACAATGGCCGACTCGCGCACCGAGATACAGTCGATCTCTTCATAGGTGCAGGCATAGTAGTGAATTGCTGCCGTTGCCTTTTCTAGCAAGAGCTCGGCTTGCCCCACCTTGCCGTGATCGGTCACCCCGGGCTGCTGCATTAGCTGGGTCATGTACTGCCGCCATTCATCATGGCGCGGGGCCATATCGCGGATCGTCCAACCATAGTAGAGGTGCAGTTCGGCTTCGGGTACCTCTCGCTTGATGATCGGCCAGCCATACTGCAACATCGACTCTAGCCCGCGATAGTAGCGCGAAGCGTAGATCAGCTTATAGGGATCTTTGGGCTTGTCGCTCAGCTCAAAAATTGACTCATCGATGCCATTAGTGGCCAAACAGAACTTTTCGTCGGCCTCGTGGGGCAGTAGCCCGCGCTGATAGTGGCTTTTAATAAAAATTTTGTCGTAGCGGGCCAAGATCTCGGGTGCAAATGCCGCTTCGGGGTAGACGACATCTTGCCATTCTAGCCAGATGCGCTTGGCTTTGGCTTCAGGACGCAGTTGGGTCGGGTGTTTCCAGATGATCAGCGTCTCGAAGGTATCTTCCCAATTCATTTTGTAGTAGTTGACGTAGGTAACGCCGTCATACACCCCTTCGCGATCGCCACAGGTGCTATAGACCGTTACCTCATAGCCCAGTTTTGCCCATTCCTTACACAGATAAATCACCGCCGCATGCGCGCCGCTCGTGCCTTCCTTCAAGCTCAGTGGGGTTAGCCCATCCTTGTGTTTACCCACGTAGTAAACGATGGAGTTGGTCGGCCACCGCTTTGCAGTCATCTTTTTGTAAAGCCGTTCAGCCAGGGGAAATGTTTCCTTGAGTCGATCCTTAGCCGTTTTCTTCATAGTGCTGACGTCCTTACGCGCGACAGGAAAAAATGGGATTTGGGCGATACAGCCGTGTTAAAGCCAATATTCCGTCTTGATGTCATAGTAACCCGCTTGCTCCGAGGGGTATTGACCTTTCTCAACCCGTTCGAGGATGCTGGGCAACGCTTGCAGAAATTGGGGACTGCGGTCTCTGGGATGCAGCGTCCAGGCTTTGGGGGAGCACAGATTGGCCCTGACCAACTCCGAATGCTCGATCGCACGGGTCACCATAATTTCCCAAGACCCTAACATGCCTTGTTTGCGGATGTAGTTGAGCCAGGTTTTGGCCACCGTTGGCAGCCGATTGAGCCACTCTGTTTTATACTCGCGCCACAGCACTGGAACCGGCAACAGTTGATCAAAGCGCTTGCGGTCAAAAATGTAGGCCCGGCTGCTAAACATTTTGTATTGATAAAACAAACCGTCGGGGTGCCGGCTAAAGTTGCGTTCTTGCTGGGGCCCCTGTTCGTGGGGCGGGCCCGCCAGCGGGCGCACCGACATCACGTGGGGGTAGGCATTAAACACCTCAATCGCGGCTTCAATCCAGCTATAGCCCGGCTCTTGGTAAAGCATCATGTCACTGTCGAAGTGGATGACGTAGTCACCGGGCACTTCTTCTAGCGAAAACAGGGTGCCAAAAATTGGATAGCCTTTGTAGTTATGCGTCGGGCGAATATAGGGCATGCCCAGATGTTTAGCGTATAGTCGCCGCCGATTTTCGTCGGTATAGTCGATGTCGACGATGCGATCGACGACGCCTGCATCAAGCAGCTGAGCGCAGCAGGCTCTTAATTCTTCTAGGGTACCGATTCCAGGGCGACCAACCTTATCTCCAGTGAGTGGGGCAGTATCAACAAAGAGGACTCGCTGAACGAAGGGAAAATTGCACATCCGCACCAGATGCGGGATGGTGTGCATCATGAAGGGCAAGTCTGTGCGCGCCACCATGATGGAAAGTGAACACGTTGGAGAACCCACTACTCGTTTTCTACTCCTGGATATCAGTGCAAGGACAAGGGGAAAAAGGCAAGAGGGCAACGGCAAGGGGGCAAGGGTAAAAAGTCAAGGGCAAGAAGACAAAGGGTTGAACCTTGCTTTTTTTCTAATCTACTTATCGATAACTCAATGTTGAAATCGGGATCGTAAGGGGGCGATAAAGTGATTCAGGTTTTAGACCAAGGTACTGTTAAGATTTGCCCGCTCACCTGTGCGTTCAGATTGCGCTGACGCCATCCCCCGTTACCGCTTCGCCATTCTAGTGGGGACTCACGTTTTCGCCAACACCGTAAATTTACGGTGATGATCATAGCGGATCTCTGCTTATCGGTGTTTAGGGGCATTTAGGAATATTTAAGGGCATTTAAGGGCATTTAAGGGCATTTAATGGCATTGAGCCGCTAGCGCTGGCAATCCGGCGATCGCCCTCCCCTAAAAACGACCCATTGAGCCCTTGTGTTTCGCCTTCCAGCGTCCTCTGTCCCCACCCGCCCTGACCCAGCAGGATTCAGACTCCACCGTTTCGGAAGCACCGTTTCGGAAGCGTGCTAGTATTCTGGGAGCTTTTGCGAGGATGAGAGGGCGATCGCGCACCATGAGAACAATCCGCTACTTTGTTTTGTCTGCGCTAACTATCAGTGGGCTGACCGCCAGTGGGTTAGCTAGTGTGTTAGCCAGTAGCAGTGCCGCGATCGCCCATCTCAGCCTGCCATCAACTGCTCAATCGCTTGCCCCGGTCACAGATAATCTGGGGAATTCTGGGGACTCTGGGAACCCTGCAACTCTAGCTCAGCTCGAAGGGCAGTGCCGCTTGGTTAACCGCCCCATGGGGATTTATGAAGAGCCGCGCACGAGCAGTCGTTCGTTTGGCATTGTGGCCGAAAACCAAGTGGTGGTTTTGGGCAATGGCAGCGAAAACAGCTGGGCTCGCATTGTTTC
>DATNOW010000902.1:0-4335 GCA_036703515.1 Chroococcidiopsis sp. | reverse complement strand
GTCGTCCGTTCAGGGCTGGTTTGGCTACTGCATTTGCTCGATTAGGCGATCGCCCACCCTAAGCGCATTGGCCATAATCGTTAGCGCTGGGCTAACGCTGGCATTCGACGGGAAAAAGCTGCCGTCTACGACATACAGATTTTCGACATCGTGGCTGCGGCAGTTGGGGTCTAAGACCGAAGTAGCCGGATCGGTACCAAACCGGCAGGTGCCGCACTGGTTGGCCATTACCTGGATGGGGATTTCGCCCCGGGGGTGCATAAAGCCGCGTTGGAAGCCATCGACTTCTTTTTCGACGGTTTTGAGTACGTCAATCCAGCGGTAGACGAGGCGATCGTGGGCTTCGGTGTTGTTGGGGGTGTAGTCAATATAGAGCTTGCCGTTTTCGACCCGGACGCGATTGTTGGGGTCGGGCAGGTCTTCGGTTTGGGCCCACCAGCCGATGGAGTGGGTGGCCAACTGTTTTAAGCCAAAATTGGGCATGAATTTGGCCAGCACGGTAAACATCGGCGGCGCTTCGGCAAAAATCACGTCGGCCAGCAGCCCGCCCGAGTTGTGGATATGCCCCATGGGGTAAGAAAAATCGGCATCGCCCCAGTAAAAGTCATTGACGCAGACGGTTTTTTGAAATGCGCCAGAGTTGGGCTTGGTGCTCAGCTGCACCACTACCGTCATTAGGCTTTTCATCAGGTTGCGCCCGACTAAGCCGGAGCTATTGCCCAACCCGTTGGGATGGCGATCGCTCACCGACTTAAGCAACAGCGCCGCCGAGTTGACTGCCCCGCACGACAGCACCACAATATCCGCTAAAAACAGATAGGATTGCCCTTCGACTTCGGCTTCGACGCCTTTGACCACACGCCCGGAGGGGTTGGTATGAAGACAGACCACCTTAGCTCCGGTTTTGATGGTGACGTTGTCATAGCGGCTGGCGGGCACAATGCCGCTGACCTCCGCATCATTGGTGGGGTCGTCGGTTTGGCGCGTTAACCCCAAGGGCAGCGGCGAGGGATGCAGCTTTTGCTGGGGGATCGCCTCGACTAGCCCCGCTATTTGGGGATCGTGGGCGATCGCCGGGAATGGATAATCTTGGCTGTGGGCCGGTTCCGTCGGGTCTTGGGAGGCGTCGCCATGCACCTGATAGAGCTGCTCGGCGGCGGTATAGTAGGGTTCAAAATCGGCGTATTTGACGCACCAGGCCGGCGATACCCCTGTTTGGTGGTTGACCGCTTCAAAGTCGCGCTCCCGCAGGCGCATCAGGGCCGCACCATAGATTTTGGTATTGCCGCCGATGGCATAGTTCATCTGCGGTGAAAACGGTTCACCCGCCGTGTCATACCACTGCTCGGGAGCATGGTAGCGCTCGCGTTTAAACACATCGACATTGCTGCGATTTTGCTCTTCGAGGGGCATAAAGTCGCCTCGCTCTAAAATCAAAATCTTCTTCCCGGTGGGGGCTAGCTTTTGGGCCAGCGTGCCGCCCCCAGCCCCCGTGCCGACAATGATGAGGTCATAGTGTTGGTCATCGATAATCATGACGGTTCCTCACTGCCACACATAAATCAGCACAAACAGCAAAATCCAAATCACATCGACAAAGTGCCAAAACAGGGACGTTGCGGCCACGCCAAATTCACCGTTGTCGTAGTTGCCAGGGATGAGCGATCGCACCAGCATAATCGCCTGCAATAGCACCCCCGTCAGCACATGCAGCCCGTGAAACCCAGTCAGCAGATAAAACGCACCGCCAAACACCCCATCGGTAAAGCCAAAGGGCAAACTCAGCCATTCCACCGCCTGCCCATACAAGAAGTAGCTGCCCATCGCCATCGTCAGCAGCCAAAAGGCGCGAAAGCCCCACAGGTTCTTGGCATGGAGAAAACGCTCGGCAATGTAGATAACAAAACTGCTCGACACCAACACCACCGTATTAATGGCGGGCTCGTGGATTTCTAGCCCGGTCACACCCACCGGCAGCCACTGGGGGGCGGTCGTTTTGTAGACGATATAGCCCACAAAAAAGCTAAAGAAAATGACGCTTTCTGAGATCAGAAAAACCAGGAAGCCAAACATCCGGTTGTCTGCGTGCCCAGCACCGTGGCCAGCGCCATGAGCAGCACTGGGATGGGCAGCCCCGACCTGCGCATTCACCGTCGCATCAATCTCAGCCGGGTTCATGGGCGACCTCCAAAGCATCGGGGTTAGCAACCAACGGTTCCGATTTGCCGTAGCCGTAGGGTTCAGAAATCACGATCGGCAGTTCCTCGAAGTTTTCAGCAGTGGGCGGCGAAGACAGGAGCCATTCTAGCCCGATCGCCCGCCACGGATTTTTGGGCGCTTTTTCGCCCTGCACCCAAGAGCCAATCATGTTCAAAATAAACGGCAGGGTAGAGATGCCCAGCAAAAAGCCGCCGAGGCTGGCCACCACATTCCAATAGGCAAACTCTGGGTCATAGGACGCTACCCGACGGGGCATGCCCATCAACCCCAGCGGATGCATCGGTAAAAAGGTGAGGTTGGTGCCCAGAAACGTCAAGGCAAAGTGCAGCTTGCCCAACCCTTCGGAATACATCCGTCCGGTCATTTTGGGAAACCAGTGGTAGAAGGCCGCATACATGCCCATGACGGCCGCCCCATAGATCACGTAGTGAAAGTGACCGACAACAAAGTAGGTGTTGTTGACGTGGATATCCACGGGCACCGCCGCCAGCATGATCCCGGTGATCCCGGCAAAAACAAACATCGTCAGCCCACCGAGGGCAAACAGCATCGCCGTCGTCAGCCGCAGCTTGCCGCCCCAAACTGTCGCCACCCAGGCAAAGACCTTGATCCCCGTGGGCAGGGAGATCAGCATCGTCGTCGCCATAAACAGCATCCGCATCCAGCCTGGGGTGCCACTAGCAAACATGTGATGCACCCAGACGATGGCGCTTAAGCCCGTGATCACCAGGGACGAAACGGCGACCACCTTGTAGCCAAACAGCGGCTTGCGTGAATAAACCGGCAGAACCTCAGAAAACACGCCAAACACCGGCAGGATGATCACATACACCGCTGGATGGGAGTAGAACCAAAAGAAGTGTTGAAACAGGATCGGATCGCCGCCTTTGGCCGGATCAAAAAAGCTGGTGCCCACAGTCAGGTCGAGCAGCAGCATCACTGCGCCCGCGGTCAGGGCCGGTAATCCAAACAGTTGAATGATTTGGGCCGAAAACACCGCCCAGACAAACAGCGGCATCCGAAACCACGTCATCCCTGGAGCCCGCATCGTAAAAATGGTGGTGACAAAATTCACCCCGCCCATGATCGAAGACACCCCAGACAGCGCCACGGCCAGCAGCCACAGCACCTGCCCGTTAATCAAATTACCCGTGGGGTTTTGCAGGCTGACGGGCGGGTAAGCCCACCACCCCGACTGGGACGGACCGCCGGGCACAAAGAAACTAGCCATCAAAATCGCGCCAAACACGGGCACCATCCAAAAGGCGACGGCATTGAGCCGGGGGAAGGCCATATCCCGCGCCCCGATCATCAGCGGCACCAGGTAGTTTGACAGCCCCAGCAGGGCCGGAAACGTCCACAAAAACAGCATCACCGTGCCGTGCATAGTGAACATGGCATTGTAAACGGCGCGATCGACCAGATCGGCTTCGGGGGTAATCAGCTCACCCCGAATGATCATGGCAAACAGGCCGCCGACCAAGAAGAAGAAAAAAGAGGTCACCAGGTATTGAATGCCGATTACCTTATGGTCGGTGCTGAAGCTAAAAAAGCGCTTCCAGTTGTCGGGCGCACCGGGCATGGGCTGTTCGATGGGGGCGATCGCGTCCACAGAGAGATTGGTCATGGTTAACTCGCTTGATCGCTAGGAGGATTAGTCGCCGTGGCGGGTTTTGGCAGACTGGGGGGCACATTCACCATCGGTGGTGGGGCCGGTTCAACAATTTTCCAGCCCGCGCTAATAGGATTGTGGGACTGCCGATATTCTTCAAAGGCGCGATTGTAGGCCACCGTCGGCGGCTGGGCAGCCGCATCGGTCAGCCACTGCTGGTAAGCCTCGGGCGATTCCACGATCACATCGGCCTGCATCGCCGCAACGTAGGTGCCACTATATTCCGAGTCGCGCAGCCGGTAGCGCCCTTCTAAAATCGGGGTAAATCCAAACTCAATCACCCGCCCAGGGATAATCGCTTGCTTGATTCGAAAGGCGGGCACATAAAAACCGTGCAGCACATCTTCCGACTGCAAAATCAGCTTGATCCGCTGGTTGACCGGGATATGGAGCTCGGTGCTGGTGACATTTTGACCCGGGTAGCGAAACTCCCACACCCACTG
>DATNOW010000901.1:0-4120 GCA_036703515.1 Chroococcidiopsis sp. | reverse complement strand
TAGCGGATCCCCGCTGGTTTAAGCAGGTGTTGCTCAGCTTGGTACATACCCCTCTGACGCTGATGCAAGAGGACACGGTGCATGTCAGGGCTCAGGTGGATACTGCCACTGAGCAGGTGCATATTTGGGTAGAAGACCAGCGCCCGGTGACGGAATGGAGCGAGCCGATTAACCTATTGCGATCGCCCCAGGATGTTGAGTCGCTCATCGAACAGGCCTCCAAAGCCGAATTAATCGCGATCGCTGAGGCGTCTCCCATGCGCCAGTCGCCGGGGTTAACGCTGCTCTCGTGCCAAGCGCTGGTGACGTTGATGAACGGCACGTTGACGCTGCTCGCGGCTCCAAATGGCAGCATCCCCGCCAATGGGGCGATCGCCTCGTCGCTAGAAGCAACGCCTGACTTGACCCGGATTCAGTGCTCGCTGCCCTACATCACGCCAGAGCTATAGCCAGCGCCAGTTATAGCGGTTCCACTCATAGACTCCCTGGATTTCGTACTCCATGCCGTTGTCAAAGCGGACAATGCAGCGGGTTTGGCGATCGCCTGCCGAGGAGTTTTCTAGCTCTAGCCTAGTTTCGGGTGCTGGATTCTCAGGTTCCCGATTCTCGGGTTCTGGACTCCTAAGAGTTGCAGCGCTGTCGACAAGGCTAATCACCGTGCAGGGGAACCACTCGCGCTCGCAGGGGCCATCGTCTTGCACCCATTCCCAGAGCCCATTAGAAACTTCGATGCGATCGCCTACCTTGAGTGAGGCGGTGCATTCGGCATACTTGCTCAGGTGGATCGGCTGCACCTGATCGAGCCACTGGATACCATAGGTTTCGCGAATAAACTGGATTGGCCCCGAATCTTGCCCTTGCAGCCAGTCGTTGAGCAGCTTGGCTTTCCACGATAGACCGGCGCGGTTTTGGTCGTCGACAAATTGCAAAAAGGCTTGGCGCTGGGCGGGGGTGAGATCATCCAACGGGTTCAAACCGTCTGTGCTGGGTGTTTGCTCATCGGTGGTTTGCTGCTGTCCCGCAAAGGCGATCGCCGCCCGCAGCAAAACCTGCTTTTGCTCGTCGTCTAACGGCAGCCCGGCTACCTCACATTGAGCAAATGCAGCTTCTAGCGTTGCTTCGATTTCGGCTGGAGTCATTGCCCTAAACCTCAGCATCCAGCAGAATCTATCTCTGGCTTTTCACTCTAGCGCAATGATCCCCAGGGTTTCAAGGGAACTAGCGGGACTTGGGCGATCGCATATCATAGCCAAACAAGTTGGGATCAACATCGCTGAGGTTGAGGTCGGCAAGCCCATACTCAGCCCAGCGGCGATCGACCATAGCGGCGGTGTCGGGATCGGGCTGCAACGCTTCACTCCAGGGGCGATCGCTCTCTGGGTAAACCTTGGTGGTGGCGTCAATGCCCATGCGGCTGCCCAGACCTGGCTTTTCGGTGGCAAAGTCGAGGGAGTCAAAGGGGTTATTGGGCAAGATGAACACATCTCGGGCTGGGTCTACTTTTGACGTGATTGCCCAGACCACCTGACGCGGATCGCGGATGTTGATGTCTTTATCGACCACGATCACAAACTTGGTGTAGTTAAACTGGGGCAGGGCGCTCCAAAAGGCCAGGGCGGCGCGACGGGCCTGCCCCGGATAGGACTTGTCGATGGAAATCACCGCCGCTTTGTAGCTGAGGCTTTCCATCGGCAAAAAGAAGTCGATAATCTCGGGCACCTGCTGCCGCAGGATGGGGGTATAAATCCGGTTGAGGGCCAGGGCCATCATCGCGTCTTCCTTGGGCGGGCGACCGCTAAAGGTCGTCATATAAATCGGGTTCTTGCGGTGGGTCATGCAGTGAAACCGCAGCAGGGGCGCTTTTTCATTGACGCCGCCGTAGTAACCCATGTGATCCCCAGCGGGGCCATCGACGCCCGTTTCACCGGGGGTGATGGTGCCTTCCAAGACGATTTCGGCGTCAGCGGGCACTTCTAAGTCTACGGTTTTGCACTTGGCCAGGTGGATGCCAGACCCGGCGTAAAGCCCGGCAAACAGCCATTCGGATAGGTCGACCGGCAGCGGCGTGGCCGCCGCCATGATCACGAGGGGATCAACCCCAAGGGCGATCGCCACCTCTAGTTTTTGCCCCCGTTCTGCGGCTTTGCGCAGGTGCCGTGTTGCCCCCCGAATCGACAGCCACTGCACCGTCATCGTGTTTTTAGACTGCACCTGGAGGCGATAGACGCCGACATTCACCGTTTTATTTTCGGGGTCTTTGGTAATCATCAGCCCCAGGGTAATCACCTTGTCGGCATCCCCCGGATAGACCCGCAGCAGGGGCAGTTGGCCAAAGTCTACGTCGTCACCTTGCACCACCACCTGTTGACAGGGCGGCAAAAAATCGCGCATCGGTTTGGACTTGATCACGTCAAACAGGGCTTTGCCCAACTCAACGGCCTGGGAAACTTTTTTGGGCGGGCGGGGCTGATACAGCAGCGCGAGCTTTTGACCCAAGCTCTCTAGCTCTTGGGGATGCTCCATATTCATAGCCCAGCAGACGCGCTCTACGGTGCCCATGACATTGACGGCAACGGGATAGGGCGAACCCTTGACGTTCTCAAACAGCAGCGCTGGCCCGCCGCCCTGCAACATCCGGTTGGCGATTTCGGCAATTTCCAGGTTGGGATCAACCAGCGCCTTAATCCGCCGCAGTTGTCCCCGCTGTTCCAACTGGTCGAGAAATCCCCGCAAGTCTCTTGGCATAGTAAAGCAATGTAAAGCGTCTTCCTTTCATTATGCGGTGTAGCCGTGTGGGAATGGCGATCGGGATCGGTGGGATCGATCAAGATCGGTCACAAACGACGGTGACGCGCCGCTTGTACTTTAGACTGTTCCTAGTGTCGAAATGCGGGGAATCGGCGAATCACATGCGAATCTTGTTTGTAGCAGCAGAAGCAGCACCGCTGGCTAAAGTTGGTGGACTGGGCGATGTCGTCGGCTCATTACCCAAAGTATTGCGGAGCATGGGGCACGATGTCCGTGTTTTTCTGCCGTACTACGGATTTCTGGCCGATAAAATCGAAGTGCCCAAGGAGCCGATCTGGTACGGTTCCGCCATGTTTGAGTCGTTTCAGGTTTACCAGACCACCCTACCCAATTCGGATGTGCCGCTGTACCTGTTTGGGCATCCGTCGTTTGCTGGCCGGCGTGTCTATGGCGGCGACGACGAAGACTGGCGGTTTACGCTATTTTCGAACGGGGCGGCAGAGTTTTGCTGGAACTATTGGAAGCCGGAGATTGTGCATTGCCACGACTGGCATACCGGGATGATTCCGGTGTGGATGCATCAGTCGCCTGACATCAGCTCGGTGTTTACGATCCACAACTTGGCCTATCAGGGCCCTTGGCGCTGGAAGCTGGAACAAATGACCTGGTGCCCGTGGTACATGCAGGGGCACAACGTGATGGCAGCGGCGGTGCAGTTTGCCGACATGGTGACGACGGTATCTCCGACCTACGCGCAGCAGATCCAAACGGCGGCCTATGGTGAAACCCTAGAAGGGCTGCTGTCGTTTATTAGCGGCAAGCTCGTCGGCATTCTCAACGGCATCGAGCGCGAGTCGTTTAACCCGGCCACCGATCCGCAGATTCCCCAAAAATTTTCGGCCGATAGCCTCGACAAGCGCAAGGCCAATAAGATTGCCCTCCAGGAAGAAATGGGGCTAGAGATTAACTCCAAGGCATTTCTGATTGGCATGGTGACGCGATTGGTGGAGCAAAAGGGCGTGGATTTGGTGCTCCAGATCCTCGATCGGTTTATGGCCTATACCGATGCTCAGTTTGTCGTGCTAGGAACGGGCGATCGCTACTATGAAACTCAAATGTGGCAGATGGCGTCCCGTTATAAGGGTCGCATGTCCGCCCAACTCCTCTACAACGATGCTCTCTCCCGCCGCATCTATGCAGGTAGCGATGCTTTCCTGATGCCTTCACGCTTTGAACCCTGTGGCATCAGCCAGCTAATCGCCCTCAACTATGGCTGTGTGCCGATTGTCCGGCGCACGGGCGGCTTGGTGGATACCGTCACCCACCACGATCCCAATACCGCGAGCGGTACGGGCTACTGCTTTGACCGCTA
>DATNOW010000900.1:0-4916 GCA_036703515.1 Chroococcidiopsis sp. | reverse complement strand
TAAATCCAGAAAAATAATATTTTAAGATGTCGCGGACGCGGCTGCGGTCGAGCAAAGTTCCGCTGGTGTCCGAAATCCTACCCTTGACAGTGCTGGGGGCTATGTGGTCTCTCGGAGGTTTGATATGGCCTGAATGGGTCTACCGGGTTGCGTTGAGAGGTGGGCTGTCTGGTGGAGTTAACCTGCTGGGTGGGCCGGTTCATGGAGATAGATGGACAGACGGGCAATTCTCTTATGGGGTGTGAGTTGTATCGATTTAAGAACCGCTGTTTCAGCCGTTGGGCTTTCATGGAACTCTGGTTATATGAGGTGACAAAAAATACATTCCCACGGGTTTAAGATGCGCTCCAATTCACTCTCGATCCCTGCGACTGTAACCGAGAGGCTTCTGCGTAAGCTCTCGGCGATCGCCCAACAGATTCACCAAGGTCTTGATCTCGATCAGATTTTGGATAATGCGGTGCAGGCGACGCGGGATTTGTTGCACAGCGATCGCGCCCTGATCTATCGGCTGTTGCCCCATGGAGACGCGGTGATTGCGTTTGAGTCGGTAGCGGAGGGCTGGCGGCCGATTACCGGGCAGATGGTCTATGACCCCTGTTTGAAATCAAAATGGGTCGGCCGATACCAAGAAGGGCAGATTACAGCGATCGCCAATGCCCAAACCAAAGCGCTGGATCCCTGCTATCGGGATTTGTTGAATCGGCTCCAGGTCAAGGCCAATCTGGTGGTGCCGATTGTATGCGACGGGCAGCTGTGGGGGCTGTTGATTATTCACCAATGTGGCGCACCGCGCACCTGGCAGTCGATGGAGGTGCAGTTGGTCAAGCAAATGTCCCTGCAGATGGCGATCGCCATTCAGCAGGATCAGCTGCGTCAGCGGCTGGCCCAGGCCGAGCAAGCGCTAGAGTCGCCCGTGCAAGAACGCCAGACGGCTGAAGAAAATCTGCGCCGCTATGAGCGCATCGTTTCGGCTACACCCGACTGCGTTTCGCTGCTCGATCGCCACTACATTTATCAAGCGGTCAACCAGGCCTATCTCAGTTGGCACTGCAAAACCACTGATGAAATTGTTGGTCATTCCGTAGGACAACTGCTGGGCGAAGACTGGTTCTTAACCTTGATTAAACCGCTGCTCGATCGCTGCCTGTCGGGTCAGGGAGAGCAGGTGCTAGAAAACTGGGCGGACTATTGTGACGGTAAGCGTCGGTTTGTCAGGGCCACCTATACCCCCTACATCGAGCGCAATGACGCCTGCGGCGATACCATTGCCGGGGTGTTGGTAAACGTCCACGACCTGACAGACTTAAAGCTGGTCGAAGAGGCCCTGTCGCGCAGTGAGGCCCGCTATCGCGCCATTGTCGAAAATTCTCCCGATATCATTGAGCGGTTTGATACAAATCTGCGCCATTTGTATGTCAGCCCTTCCCTCACCCGGATTACAGGCATACCGGCCGAGGTCTTTTTAGGAAAAACCTGCCGTGATTTGGGCATGGATGAGAGGATGATTCAAACCTGGGAAGCGGCGGTGCTACGGCTGCTGCAAACCGGGCAAAAGCAAACGGTTGAGTTTGATGCGCCGACGTTAACGGGCCGGCGTTCGTTTGAGATGGTGATTGCCCCGGAGTTGACCCAAGATGGAGCGATCGCCTCGATTTTGTCGATTTCTCGGGATGTGACGGAGCGCAAGCACACCGAAGCGGCCCTGCGCATGAGTGAAGAGCGCTTGCATCTGGCCCTCGAAGCGTCGGGTGAAGGCCTGTGGGACTGGAACATTGCCACTGGCGAGGTCTATCGCAGCCCCCTTTACCTAGAGCTGTTGGGGTATGCGCCTAACGAATGGCCAGAAAGCGTTGGAACTTGGGAAGCCGCGATCCATCCCGATGATTTTGCAGGCATGATCGATCGCCTCACCCATCATATGCAAGACGGCAATGTGCCCTATTTTGCCGACTACCGCGTCCGCAGCAAAACCGGTAGCTGGCTGTGGATTTCAGACTATGGCAAGGTGGTCTCTCGGGATGCCAGTGGGCAGCCGGTGCGGATGATTGGCACGTTCAAAGATATTAGCGATCGCAAACGGGCCGAGTCTGCCCTCCAGTTTAGCCAGGCTACGTTTCAGGCCCTGGTCACGAATATGCCGGGTATGGTCTATCGCTACTTCCCGGAGATCAACGAACATCCCCATCACTTTACCTTCGTTAGCCCCTACGCCTATGGCCTGCTTGGGGTAACGCCACCGCAGCTGATCGAAGATGCCGATCGGTTTGTGGCGTTGATTCATCCCAGCGACCTGCCGGTTTTTCTGTCGTCGGTGGCCTATGCGGTGGCCCATGAGTTGCCTTGGCATTGGGAGGGGCGGATCACCACACCGGCCGGACAGTTAAAGTGGATTCAGGGCCATTCCCAAGCGATGCATGCACCAGAGGGCATCGCCTGGGACGGGCTATTGATTGATATTAGCGATCGCAAAGCTACCGAAGCCGCCCTGCAAGAGCTAAATCGCGGCTTAGAGCAACGGGTGCAGCAGCGCACAGAAACACTCCAGCAGCAGGCCGAACAAGAACGACTGCTGCGCCTGATCACCCAGCGCATCCATGAATCGTTTGACCTCAACGAAATTTTGGCAACGGCCTTGAGTGAAACGCGCCAAACGCTCCAGGCCAACCGGGTGGCGATCTATCAATTTAACCCCGACTGGAGCGGCAGCTTTGTCGCCGAGTCGGTGGAAGACTGCTGGGTGCCGCTGGTGGGTTCAGATATTAAGCGGGTCTGGGAAGATACGCACCTCAAGCAAACCCAAGGCGGCCGCTATCGCAATCACGAAACCTTTGCCGTTAATGACATCTATACGGTTGGGCATCGCTCGTGCCATATTGCCCTGCTCGAACAGTTTCAGGCCAAGGCCTATGCGATCGCCCCGATTTTTGTCCATGAGACGCTGTGGGGGCTGCTCGCTACTTACCAAAATACGGCACCGCGCCAGTGGCAGCCGCAAGAGATCAGCCTATTGCAGCAGATTGCCGTGCGGGTGGCGATCGCCATCCAGCAGTCGCAGCTTTATCAAGCGTCCCAAGCCCATGTCCAAGAGCTAGAGCGACTCAATCAGATCAAAGACGACTTTCTCAGCACGGTTTCCCATGAGCTGCGATCGCCCATGGCCAATATCAAAATGGCGACGCAAATGCTCGAACTCCAGCTTACCCGTCAGGGCGTGTTACACCACGGCACCGATACCCCAATCAATCGCTATTTCAGAATTTTGCGCGAAGAAGGGCAGCGCGAAATCCACCTGATCAACGACCTGCTCGACCTGGCCCGACTCGATGCCAACACCCAGCCGCTGACCGCGGCCACTATTCACCTGGCTGCATGGGTTGAGCAAATGGCCGCGGCCGTATTTGAACGCACCCAGCAGCAGCAGCAACGCCTGATTTTGGATGTGCCCACCAACCTCACTTTCGATACCGATTTGACCTATCTAGAACGCATTCTGTCAGAGTTATTGCATAATGCCTGCAAATATACCCCAGCCGGTGAAACGATTGCGGTGTCTGCCCAAGCGTGTCATGCTCTGGCTTCCTCTTGCCCTGAACCCAGCGATCGCACATCCGATCCCAGCCCGATCGTTGCGCCAGTGATCCAACTGCGGGTCTGTAATTCGGGTGTCGAAATTCCCCCCGAAGAATGCGATCGCATTTTTGATAAGTTTTACCGCATTCCCAATAACGATCCCTGGAAGCACGGTGGCACTGGGCTCGGGTTGGCGCTGGTCAAAAAGCTGACCGAACGCATCAACGGTAGCATCCGCGTGGAAAGCGGCAATCGGCAAACCTGTTTTGAATTAACGCTGGGCTCGATTCAAGGGATGTAGCGGTTTTTATCGAGTGGTTTGGCCGTGGTGGTTTTACAGTCAGCAACGAATCATATAAAGTTGGCGATCGCCCTCCAACAAGAGTTACGGTCGTTAGTGGTGATAGAGGATGACTTTGGCACAGTGAAAACCGTTGCCGGCGTTGATGTGGGATTTGAAGAAGATGACCGTGTGGCTTGTGCCGCGATCGCCGTTCTGCGATTTCCTGACCTGACGCTTCAGGAATCGGTGGTGATTCGCCGTCCTACAACCTTTCCCTATGTTCCAGGATTGCTGGCATTTCGGGAAGTTCCGGTGGTGATGGAAGCACTGGAAGAATTGAAGACGAAACCAGATCTGCTGCTGTGTGATGGCAATGGTTATATTCACCCGCGTCGCTGTGGGTTTGCCTGTCATCTTGGCATTGTCAGTGGTTTACCGTCGATCGGTGTGGCCAAAACGCCTTACCTGGGAGAACATGAACCCCTCGCAGAGCAGCGAGGCGCATGGCAACCGATTCGAGATAACGGGGAAGTGATTGGAGCGATCGTTCGCACACAGTCAAATATCAAGCCTGTTTATGTTTCCGTCGGACATCGGATTAGTTTGAACAGTGCGATCGATTTTGTCTTGAAATGTGCCCCCAAGTATCGTCTTCCTGAAACGACTCGTCAGGCAGACCAACTCTCAAAAGGGCATACAAAACCAGTCTCTACAATCTAAAACTTTTTAATTTGGCAGTTGTTGCTGTGCCGCGATCGCTGCTAGGTGGCGTGCAAGCTTTGCAGAAGCCGCAACTGGCTAGAGAGAAGGAGCCGCAGGCATCTGTAGAAACGTTTATCTTCGCAGGAGACTACTTACACCTTGTTGAACCTTGTACCGCTGTTGACCCGTCCTTCTCGTCTGAAACTGCTGATGGAGATTCTAGACACATCGCACCAGTGCGATCGGATAAGTGGGCTAAAACAAGGCACTGCTCATGTATGCATAGGCAGTGCTTGCTGGACGGTTTCTACAGTTAGACACTCATAACATAGATGAAACCTTCTTGATACTTCTTTTT
>DATNOW010000899.1:0-2397 GCA_036703515.1 Chroococcidiopsis sp. | reverse complement strand
AAAAGCCAAACTCTAACAGCTGCCGCAGCCCCGAAGTCACACCAATGCGAATCAGCGCATCGGTATCCAGTCCGGCGGCCGTAATCCGCTCGGTATCGGTCAGTTTAAACCCGTTGATCCATTCCAGCGTCAGCACGTGGGTGCTGCAAAATCGCCAGTAGATGGAAGGCACCTTGACCGTTGGGTCATCTTGGAAATTGGCGGCAAAGCGCTCGGCATTACGCCCTTCGTTGAGGTAGTCGATCTCTTCAAACAGTTTGATGCCAAACTCATCCACAATCAGAGTCAGGTCGTGACCCAAGTTGAGCGGCAAAAATGGCGACATCCACCCTGCTGCCCAGCGCCTCAGGTAGAGGTCGAGGGTCAAAATTGGCAGCAGGCGAGGGCGCTGCACCTTGACGGCAACTTCTTCTCCAGAGCGCAGCTTGGCTTGATAGACTTGCCCCAGGCTGGCTGCGGCCACGGGCTGCGGTGAAATGGAGCTAAAAATTTCGTCGATGGAGCGCTCTAGCTCCGCTTCGATGATGCCAAAGGCTTGGGTGGTCGAAAACGGCGGCAGCTGATCCTGAAGCTTGATCAGCTCTTCTAGAAAATCTTTGCGGATCAAGTCAGGGCGGGTGGAAAGCGCCTGCCCAACCTTAATAAACGTGGGCCCGAGACGCGTCAAAATTTTCCGTAGCTGCACCGCCCGCTCGCTGGCGTGGGTGTTTTCGGGATTGCGCCATGCGTCAAGCTTAAGCCCTAACAGAAATCCTGCAAACAACCAAACCACAACCAGGGATCGCCACAGCGCCTTCCAGGGGCGAAACCGATAGTATCGGGCGATCGCGTCGGGATCGTAGCGCTTTATCTGACCCAAATCATATTCACTCACGCCTGCCTAGCCTCTCTTCCGGGAACATTGAAACCGCGCAGCCTTACCCATTAGCCGACTCTGTTGCAGCTATCAACCCTGAGCTGATTCTGCACTCCGCTGACTCTTTGATCCGGGTAAGTCTGCCTTGGTCGCAATGGCCACTCGCGTGCATTCACGGCCGCTCGCGTCAAACTTCCCGGCTTGCTAAGTTTTGGCTCTTAGCGTTACTTAATATAGTAAAGAAAAATACACTTCTTTGGGTGGATTATGTCCATAGGATTAACTTCTGTATCAGTGAAGTTACGGTAACCCATCCCTATATAATCACCCAAAGCCTTGATGGCTGTTTGATTCAACATACCCCTCTAGGGCCAGTTGACATCAGCAGTGCAGCCCGATCGCAACAGAAATTTGCAAACTAAAGTAACGAAATGTAAAGTCTTTTGCCTCAGAAAACTTAAAGCACAAATCTGCGAACTCTCCCTAAAGTGAAGGGTGATGAACCAGGGGGAATGGTCTATGAGCGCTGAGCGAGTGCAGTGGTTGGCTGAGCAGACAGCGCTGGGCGTGTTGCCGGAAGCTGTGTTGGAGGCGATCGCCTCGACATTGGTGGTAGAAACGGTGCGCGAAAATAAGCGTTTGGCGCTAGAGGATGTGCCGCCGCCCGCGCTTTACATTCTGCGATCGGGGCGGCTAGAGAGCTATCGCACCAGCCCCAATAGCGTGGCCAATGCCACCAGCTTGCTGCCCGGTTCGGTACTGTATTTGAAAGAGCTGCTGCTCGATCAGCCCGCCGAACAAACCAGTATTACCTTGACCGACTGCGAGCTGTGGACGATTTCTCGCGATGCCTTTGCCCAACTGGTCGAGCAGCATCCCGAGCTGAGTCGGATGTTTTCCCGACAGTTGGCTGCGGAGCTAGAGCAGGTTACGTCTCAGTTGGCCTTTGAACAAGAGCGCCAAACGGCCCTGCGTCCCTATCTGGTGCCCAAGGTCAAGCAAGGCATTGTCGGGGCCAGTCGCTATGCCGTGCGGCTGCGTCACGATATTAAAAAAGCAACGGGCGATCGCCGGCCGGTGCTGATTTTTGGCGAGCCGGGGTTGGGCAAAGATAACATTGCAGCCTTGATTCACTTCAGCGCTGGCGGGCGCGATGCCGATCTGCAACCCTATCGCAAGCAGCCCCTGATCAAGGTCAACTGCGACACGCTGCAAGCGAATGGGGCTGAGCTATTTGGGCGGGCGGGCGGCAAGCCAGGGCTGCTGGAGTGGCTGGGGCAAGGCACGCTGATGCTCAACAACGTCCAAGATCTGCCCGCCCCGCTCAAGCCTAAGCTTTGCCAACTGCTGCAAACGGGCGAATATACTCCCGTTAGCCGCGAGGGCGAACCGCCGGCCGCCGCTAAGCAGACCAGCGCCCGCATTATTATGACCTCGGAGCGCACTCTGGCCGAGTTAGAGCGCCGCGATTTGCTAGGGCACACGATCAAGGTGCCGCCGCTGCGGGTGGCCAAGGCCGATATCGAGGCCCAGGTGGCCTA
>DATNOW010000898.1:0-2095 GCA_036703515.1 Chroococcidiopsis sp. | reverse complement strand
AGAAGAGGCGCTGACTACGCCGCCGAGCCCCGACGAACTAGACGATATTCCCCGCTATGGGCAATCGACTCCGCAGCGGCAGCAGCAGATTAAGGCTAGCTATCCCAATGCAGAACTGCTCAGTTGCCAACTGTAGTTGCCAAGTTGCCAACTTTAGCGATCGCCAATCTAATATCACCAGTTTGGCTTCACAGGGTCTTCTTAAAATTTAGGGTAATTTTTGCGGTTGCTCTTAGCCGACCTTTGTTAAGGTTGACTAGGTTTAAGCCGGTCGATTACTCAGTAAATCGGTGGCAATCGTATCTCAGGTATCTCACAGATATCTCAATGGAGAATGGCGCTGCACAGATGAGTCCACAGATAAGTCCACAGATGAGCCCACAGTCGAATCCACAATTTTTGCCTGCGGTATCGGTGATCATCCCCGTCTACAACGGTGAAATCGACCTGCCAGAGCTATTGACCTGCCTGGCCGCGCAAACCTATGCCCGCGATCGCGTCGAGTATCTGCTGGTAGATAACGGCAGTCGCGATCGCACGGCCGAGCTAATCCAAACGGCGATCGCCCACCATGCCCCGACCGGGCTGACCCTGCGCTACCTCAACGAAACCACCATCCAAAGCTCCTATGCCGCCCGCAACACCGGCATCAAAGCCGCCACTGGCGAAATCCTGGCCTTCACCGATGCCGACTGTCGCCCCCTGCCCAACTGGCTGAGCGATTTAGTCCAGCCGTTTGTCGATCCGGCGGTGGGTCTGGTGGTTGGCGAAGTCTTAGCCCTGCCCGGCCACACCCTGCTCGAAGCCTACGCCGAGCGCTATGAAACCCTCTCCCAGAAACATACCCTCGCCAATACCTTTTTGCCCTACGGGCAGACCGCCAACCTGGCCGTGCGCCGACAGGCCTTTGTCAAAGCAGGACTGTTTCGCCCCCACATGACCACCGGCGGCGACGCCGATCTGTGCTGGCGGGTGCAGCAGTCAGCCCCCTGGACGCTGTTTTTTGCCGAAACCGCCGCCGTCCGCCATCGCCATCGCTCTACCCTGGATGAACTCAAAAAGCAGTGGCGACGCTATGGCAAATCCAACCGCTACCTGCACGAACTCTATGGCGTTAGCCTGATGCGCGAACTCACGCCCAAAGAATACCTCTATCGGATCAGCCGCTGGCTACTCAAAGAAATCCCCAGCACCGCCAAAAAGGTAATCACCGGGCAGGCCAAACCCTCTAGCTTTTTGGATACGCCCCTGGGGCTGTTTTGCCATCACGCCCGCACCGAAGGGCAGCAGCAGTCTAAACTACCCGACAACGCCCACGTAATCGATCACCTCCCCCAACCCAACCCAGAACCTTCGGTCAACACCCCGTAGGCGATCGCCTGTCGTGTTGGTCATTAGCCGTTTGCTAGAACCATTTGTTAGAACCAGTGGCCCTTCACCCTTCTTTTAGATCTGGCAGGCGGGCAAGATGCCCGCACCACACCCTTCACCCTTTTTCCTTTTCCCTTTTCCCCTATTGAGGCAACATTCCCGCAAACTGCTTCTCTAACACTTTGAGCGGCTGGCTCAAGTGCATAAATACATTCTGCGAAACAGCATCGGGATACACGTCTTCCGTACCCTGGGCGATCGCCTCTAGCACCGCATTGGCCACTGCAATCGGGGCAATTTTGTCGAGCGGCACCCCTTCCGCCATGGCCGTATCAACCGGCCCTGGAAACACACCAATCACCTGAGTCCCTTGGGACGCTAGCTCGGCCCGCACCCCCTGCGTCAAGGAATATAACGCCGCCTTAGAAGCGCTGTAGGAGCTAAAGACCGGCACATTTACCACAGCGGCGATCGACAGCATATTGACGATAGTGCCACCGCCGTTGTGCTGCAAAATCGGGGCAAATGCCCGAATCATTGTCAGCGTGCCAAAAAAATTGGTGCTCATTTCCCACTGCGCTGTTTCTAGGCTGCTGTTTTGAAATAAGCCGCCTGCGCCCAATACCCCCGCATTGTTAATCAAGATCGTCACATCCTGCGCCGCCTGCGCTGCCGCCTGGACTTGCTCTGCCTGGGTGACATCCAACGCCATGGGGATAATGCG
>DATNOW010000897.1:0-5272 GCA_036703515.1 Chroococcidiopsis sp. | reverse complement strand
GCTTACAAAGAGTCCGTGCTCCCCAAAGCCGTGACCAAGCGGTTGGCCGTCGAAGCGGGCATCAGCATGGGCTGGTGTAAGTATGTCGGCTCAGAAGGCGACACGGTGAGCGTAGACAGCTTCGGCGCTTCGGCTCCCGGTGGCCTGTGCATGGAGAAGTTTGGCTTCACCCTCGACAACGTAGTGGCTAAAGCCAAGGCGCTGCTCGGTTAAGCGATCGCCCCTTTCATTCTCTAGCAGCTCTAATCGATAGCTCTAACCATAAACGCCGCCCTTCCTTAGGAGGGGCGGCGTTTGGTGTATCGGGTTTGTTTGGTTTATGGAGGTTA
The DNA here is from genome assembly GCA_036703515.1 of Chroococcidiopsis sp. Classification (GTDB taxonomy): domain Bacteria; phylum Cyanobacteriota; class Cyanobacteriia; order Elainellales; family Elainellaceae; genus DATNOW01. The sequence goes on along the minus strand of DATNOW010000897.1, from coordinate 4,943 downwards.
TCGGGGGAAAGGGCGATCGCCTAGACCCAGACCGTAAACACATAGACAAAGTAGGCAACATAGACCAGACCAATCACCCCAATGCTGATTTTGCCCGGCCAGGTTTTGTAGAGCCGCAGCAGCACAATGCAGCTAACAATCACCGCCAAAATTTCGAGCACGCTGACAATCTGGCCATAGTGTCGCGGGTCCCAATAGGACACCGGACTAGAAAATCGCCAGTTGGACAGTGGAAAAAAATGGCGATGGGCATCATCGTGGTGCAGCGGTAAATCGCCCGCTACATGCAGCACCATGCTGACAAAAAACAAAACTCCAATTTTGGAGCCGCCCCAGTAAGACAGCAAAATTCCTAGTCCCATCAGCGGCAGAGAATGGCATAGATCGATTGCATTTTGCCAGCCGCTTTGGTGGTAGGCCTGCGACCAAATCACGCGCTCAGGCGTACCTCGAATCACTTTTTCCACGAAATAAAAGATGAATATCGGCACATCGGGCAGCAGCGATCCCAAAATCACTGGCGTCAGTATCCGCGCCTCATCTTGCCGCCCCAAACAGAGCAGGTTGATGATCACGTGGGCGGGCGTATTCATCGATCAACGTCCCTCACAGAACCTGCCCCCGTGTAATGCTGTGGGCTTAAAACGGTGAGCTAAAAACTTGATCTAAAGGCTATGAGCTAAAAACTTGAACTAAAAACGGAGAGGGGGGGATTCGAACCCCCGTTGAGTTTCCCCAAAGCGCATTTCGAGTGCGCCGCATTCAACCGCTCTGCCACCTCTCCAGGTGGAAAACCTCTACATATTCTACTGCCTAGCGGGCGAGACGGGTAGAGGGGGGTGATTTTCCTTGTAGTCGATTAGATTAATCTGTCGATTAGATTAATCTATTGATCTTGTGAATCTGTATTGGCTGGAAGACCTGCTAGGCAAAGCTTCCAGCCAATATGCTGGCATCTACCGATATTGCCCTAAATCGACAGACCCAGCTTCAGACCCAGCAGGGCATGAAGAAAGAGGGTGCAGAGGGCAATGCTGCCCACATAGGCGTGCACCGTGCGCAGGGCTGGTTTGTTTTTAGCAAACCCGGTGGCGGCAATCAAACCATTGGCACCCAGCAGCGCAATCACGATCGACCCCGTCCAAAAGTGGGGGCTTTCGAGAATCGGCTTATGCTGCATCACCAGCGACAACACCCCGCCGGTATAGCCCAGGGCGATGAATAAAAACATCAAGGGCGCGAGCTTACGGTGATCGGCGCGGCTTTTAACCGCTGCCGCTTCGTCTATGGTGGCTAGCGATCGCCCCCGCCAGCCCGCCAAGCCCACAAAACTGCCCATCATAAACACCACAATGCCCATCATTAGGGGATGCCCCCAGTGCACAATCGGCTCCGGGGTACCCAAGCTGCGAAACCAAGCGGCAATCGGTTCCAACCAGTTACTCAAATCTGACATCTTGCTCTCCTCTGATCCAATACGAGTCGCGATCGCCCCCACAAAGCATCGCCGCTGTTAATCCGGTGGGGGTGCGGGCAGCCTACCGCACAACCAAGGGCGCAGGCTGCCTCTATTAAGAATTATTAAGCAAATAAGCCAGATGGCAACCCCAAAATTGAGAGTTCCCTGAAGTGAAATGTCCTTCTTTTATAAAAATGAGTGAATAATTGGGGAATGTCAGGGCGCAGCAGTTATAAATCTATCCGTCGCGCGAACCCAGGGTCGCCATTCACCACCTCACGATATTGCCCCTCAAGCAATGGAAACAACATCTCCTAATATCACGGCTAATTCTGATTATCTGCGCCAGTTTGTCATGGCCTCGACCGATCTATGGGCAGAGTGCGATCGCCAGTTGCGGTATGTGGCCATCAATCCATCGGGGTTAAAGCTACTGCACTGCTGCCCCCAAGACGCCGTGGGCAAAAGCAATGCCGAATTAGCGACCCAATCGACGCTGTCAGAGTTGACCCAGCGGGCGATCGCTGAGATGCACCACTGCTTGCAGCGCTCCTGTGACACGGGCACGGCCCATACGGCCGTTCACCGATTTATGGTCAACGGCATCACCGAAACCTGGGAGCTATCGTACACCCCTGTTTTAGCCGAGGGTGAACTGGTTCGAATCTTTGTCGTCGGGCATATCTCCCGCCCCCTGAACGCGATCGCCGATTCTACCGATCCGCATTTGCCCATGGTCGGGGCCGAGATGCCCCATGCGCAGATGGGCGTGGCCGACGCCGCCAGCCGCGTCGCAACAGAACTAGAATCCAGTCGAGCCCCGGCTGAACCCAAACCCAGCTCGGCGATCGCCCCGCGACCAGGAACCGCCGCCGCAGGATCAGAGCAAAGCTCAGAGCAAGAATCAGAGCAAGCGATGAAAATCCGCCAGCCGGCCGACCTGCTGCAACTGGTGTTAGACAACATTCCCCAATACATTTTTTGGAAAGATCGCGACTCCACATACCAAGGCTGCAATCGCCGCTGGGCAGAGATGGCCGGCATTGGCGAACCCGAAAACGTGATCGGGTTAACCGACTATGACCTGCCCTGGACGACCGAGCAAACGGCATGGTATCTGGAATGCGATCGCCAAGTGATGGAAACCAATACCCCCATGCTGCGGATCAAGCAGTCGCAACTGCAAGCCGATGGGCGATTGACCTGGCGTGAGGTCAACAAGATCCCGATTCTCGACGGCAGCGGCACAGTGATTGGCATGCTGGGCACGATCGAGGACATCACCGAACGCACCCTGGCTGAAGAGTTGCTGCGCCAGTCTGAAACCAAATTTAAGCAGTTGGCCAAACGCGAAGAGTTGCTCAACAGCCTGACGGCCCAAATCCGCAAGTCGCTCGACCTCAACACGATTCTCAATACCGTTGTCAAAGAAGTGCGGCATCTGCTCGATACCGATCGGGCCTTGATCTATCAATTTGACGATCAGTGGCGCGGCCGGGTTGTTGTAGAGGATGTGGTTGAGCCGTGGATCTCGACGCTGGGTGAACTGGGTGCAGATAGCTGTTTTCAAGCGGAATATGCCCAGCTCTACGAAGGCGGCCGCACTCGGGCGATGAACGACGTCAGCACCGCTGGCTTAGATCCCTGCCATGCCGATTTTTTAGGGCGGCTACAGGTGCGGGCTAACCTGATTGTGCCGATTACGATTCGCTCCAAACTATGGGGCATGCTGATTGTGCATGAGTGCGGTCAACCCCGCGCCTGGCAAGAATGGGAAGTGAGTTTGCTCAAACAGCTGGCTGACCAAACCGCGATCGCCATCAAGCAGGCCGAGCTTTATCGCCAAGCCACCAAGCACGCGATCGATGCCCAGTCGCAGGCCGAGCAGCTGCAAAGCGCCCTGCAGGAACTGAAATCGACCCAGGCCCAGCTCGTGCAAACCGAAAAAATGTCGGGGCTGGGGCAGCTCGTCGCCGGTATTGCCCACGAAATCAACAATCCCGTCAATTTTATCTACGGAAATATTATCCACATCAATGGCTACATCAACGACTTGATGCGGCTGATTGGGCTTTACCAAGCCCACTATCCCTCGCCCCATCCCGAGATTGTGGCCGAGGCCGAGGCGATCGATTTGGAGTTTTTGCTGCAAGATCTGTTCAAAATCTTAGATTCGGTTCGCATCGGCACCGAGCGCATCCGCCAGATTGTGCTGTCGCTGCGCAACTTCTCGCGCATTGATGAATCTGGCATGAAAGCCGTCGATATCCATGAGGGCATCGATAGCACGCTGCTGATTTTGCAGCATCGGCTCAAGCAAAAAATCGATGGCTCCGGTATTCGTCTGGTCAAGCAGTATGGCCCGCTGCCGCCCGTGGAGTGTTATGCCGGGCAGCTCAATCAGGTCTTCATGAACCTGATTAGCAATGCCCTCGATGCCCTAGAGTCAACCGACTCTGGCCGCAGCCCCGCAGAACGGCAGGCCGAGCCTAGCCAAATTACCATCACCACGGAGTTGTCAGAGCAGGGCGATCGCGTCCTTATCCGCATTCAAGACAGCGGCCCGGGCATTCCTGCCGCTATGCGATCGCGTCTGTTTGAACCGTTTTTTACCACCAAGCCGATCGGCAAAGGGACGGGGCTCGGGCTGTCGATCAGCCATCAGATCATCGTGGAGAAACATGGCGGTCGCCTCACCTGCGAATCAGAACCAGGGCAAGGGGCTGTCTTTTGCATTGAAATCCCGATTCAGTCGGTTGCATCGGCTTCACCGACAAAGATCTAGCTGGGCGCACATCGGTGCGCCTGATTTAGTTGGGCGCACATCGGTGCGCCCCTACGATAGCTGCGCGTTGTGGGATGGCCAGCGGCACTCAATGAGCTAGGACGATAGCCCAAAGACGCGATGCTGGAGCGACGGCATTTGGCGACGCACCTGTTCGAGCCGTGAGGGCTCAATTGGGGCGATCGCCAAGCCGGGTTTATCGCCAGCGTCCGCCAAAATTGCTCCCCATGGGTCAATAATCACCGCATGGCCGTGAGACTGACGCAGCGCATTGTGGCGACCCGTCTGTGCTGGAGCAATCACATAGCAGGTATTTTCGATCGCCCGCGCTTGCAGCAGCACCTGCCAATGGTCTTTGCCGGTATAGGCGGTAAACGCCGCTGGCACAAACAGCACCTCAGCCCCCATCTGCGACAGGTGGCGATAAAGCTCAGGAAAGCGGACATCATAGCAAACCGATAGCCCCAGGTTGCCTAACTCTTTGGATGGATACACAGGCGGCAGTCGCGTGCCGGTCAGCACCGTTTTGGACTCTTGATAGGTGTTGCCATCGGGCAGGTTGACATCAAACAGATGCACCTTTTCATAGCGGGCCAACTCTTCGCCGGCCTTGCCCACCAGCAGCGCCGTGTTGTGCACTTTGCCCTGCTCTGCCGGAATCGGAAATCCACCCCCTAGCAGCGTCACCTGATAGCGCTG
>DATNOW010000896.1:0-2826 GCA_036703515.1 Chroococcidiopsis sp. | reverse complement strand
TCACGCCCTAGAGTCGTATCTCAAAACCCAGGAGTAGGCGTCTGTTGATGTAACCCCGATGCTGTAGAACCCGAGGGCATGTCTGATGAGCGAACCGTCGTCGCAGTTTACAGCCGAGGAACTGGCCGACTGGCAGCGTAGCCTAGAGGCCGCCAATTGGCGCAACATCTTGCACCACTGCCGCACGTGCGATCGCCAGTGGGTGGCTTCGGGAGATGCGGTCTGCATCTGTGGCAGCGCGTCGATTGAGCGCATTGCCTGTTGGCAGTTTCCCGACGACTGATCCTCACTCACTTTCGATTGATTTCTGGAAAATTAATCTCTGGAAATCAAAAAGCCGGACGTTTAACCAAACGTCCGGCTTTTTGATGATGGGGTTGAATCCACGATTCTAGTCAGGTCTAGTAAGGTGCATTACCCGTGCGCAAGACTTCAATTTGGTCGCGCAGCCCTTGGGCCATATCGGTGTCGCCCGCGGCTTCGTAAAGGCTAGCGGCCCGCTCATAGTCGGCGATAATCGATGCCTTCAATTCATCGCTCGGCTGGGGTGGGTTGTCAGGGTTCATCTCTGGGCCGATGTTCATGTAAAACTGCCCCCAGCGCGCGTCAGCACGATCGAGATAGACCGCAGGCTGATTGGGGTCGATGGCAATGGCGTCTTCAAACCCGGCGATCGCCGCCTCAAAGTCCCCTGCTGAATATGCGGTCCAAGCGGTGCTGTAGGCCTGTTCATAAGGCGTAGACGGACGCACGGTCACGCTATAGCGGCCGCCATTGCCTGAAAACGAGCGGGCCACAATCTTGTAGCTGCCGGTGCTGGGCAGGGTCACTACAATCGTCGAGTTGAGCGATCGCGCATAGTCGTCATTAAACGCCACATCTTGACCATCGGGGCCAACTAACGACAATACCGTGTCAAAGTCTGCACTGGTCATGGTGATGGTCACCGACTGACCCGCCGTACCCGAAAATGTGTACTCATCTTGTGCGGGGCTGAGGGTGCCCTGTTCTTGCAAAATATCTTCTGCACGGGCGGATGAACCTGGCCAAAAGACGGAAATTCCCCCGGCTACAGCGGCGGCCGCTACTAACAGACCCAAGCGGTTGGAGCGAAGCGCCCAGTTTTTCATAGAAATTACCTTGAAATTTTGTTCAGTGTGTAATGAAGCTCTATTGGCAGTCTAAATTCATAGATTGGAATTTAGCCCCTTTGTTTAAGTGACTTCATATGGATGACCTAGGGTTCCGAGCAAACCAATATGAAGTTTTGCTTGCGATTGGGATCGCAGCAGATCATGCCGATCGGTCTAGGAAGCAGCGTCCCAGGCTCCGGCATTGTGGATGCCATACCGTTGACGCAGCGATCGCAACTCGCAGTCCATCACGCTATGGGGATCGAGGTAGGCGTTGATTTGGGGCTGCACCGTCAGCCCTTGGCGCACGCCTTTGGCATAGAGTTGGCACACCTGCCAGGGGTTGTGATAGTGCCCGGTGCCGAGGGCTTTGCCCCGCAGCGACATGCCCAGCAGTTGCAAAAACACCACAAAACTTTGAGCGTAGTAGTACCACGGTCGCCGCCAGGTGATGGCTGTAAGCAAAAAGCCAATCAGCTGCAACTCTTGATCCAACCCCGTGCTGTAGCCTGTCACCACGTGCATGATGTCGTGGCGCTGCATGTCGCACCAGGGAATCCGCATCCAGCCCACCCAAAAGTCGCGATCGCGCACAAAGCCTGGATTGGCTTGATAGTAGCGCTCTAGCCCTTGGCGCAGGGTCAAGCCCGCATCAAGGTTGGAATCGCCAAGATTGGAATCGTCAAGGTTGAAATCGTGAGGATGGGAGGTTGGCAACATGGCCATCTGGAATTACGGATTTTGGATTGTCGATGACGACTCTAGTGTGGCGCGATCGCCATTGCAACGGGGAGGAGCGATCGCCACCCGCTCAACTGGCACAGTGTTTAAGTGGACAATTCCGCAAAAACCGCGTTCTCAGCCAATGGTTCCCCTACCACTTTGATAAACCGTCACAGCTTCCCAAATTTCCTCTATTCAGTCTGAATACAGTCGAGGCACATCCGGTTCCGGAGAGGTCGCGCCCTTGATTTCCGCCCTCTGCTGTCATCAACGCTGCGCGTTGAGCGCGGTGACTCTGGGGCTCGACCCGTTCGCTCAAATCCTGTGCTATCAATTCTGAGAGGCTCCTCCATGGCTAATGTCTTTATCAACAGCATCGGCAAGTTTTTGCCCGGTGATCCGATTGCCAATGACGCGATTGAAGACTATCTGGGGTTGGTGAATGGCCGCCCCTCTCGGGTGAAACATCGCATCCTCAAAAGCAATGGAATCCAGCACAGGTTTTATGCCCTCGATCGGCACCAAAACCTGACTCACTGCACCAGCGAGATGGCGGCCTATGCGGTGCGTGATGCGATCGCCCAGCGTCAGTTGGAACCGGCGGCGGTCGATTTGCTCTGTGCGGCGACGACCTGGGCCGACCTGCTGGTGCCGGGGTTTGGCAGCATGGTGCATGGCGCATTGCCAGAGCTGTCGCCGATTGAAGTATCGACCAGCCATGGTGTTTGCTGTGCGGGCGTGTCGGCACTCAAGTATGCGATGTCGCAGGTAGAGCTCGGTGAAAAGAAGGCGGCGATCGCCGTTGCTGCCGAGCAACCCTCGCGCCTGTTTCGCAGTACCCAGTTTGAAGCCGAAAGCAGCATTCAGCAGGGGCAAGCGCTGCCGTTTGATACCGAGTTTTTGCGCTGGATGCTGTCGGATGGGGCCGGGGCGATGCTGCTGCAAAACCAGCCTAACCGTCATGGGCTTA
>DATNOW010000895.1:0-5256 GCA_036703515.1 Chroococcidiopsis sp. | reverse complement strand
CGTTTAGACTTACTGGGTTGCAGCCTAGTCGACCTAAGCACATCTCCATTTGATCAAGTCCAATTCTGGGTAGAGTTACGGCAGCAAGGGCAAGCCCACGGGCATCTAGATATCGCCAATACCGATGGCAGCCAGCAACAGATCGACTTTAGAGCGATCGCGGATTTTGCCCCCCAGCGCCATCTTTGGGTGCTGCGACACAGCGCAGAACATCGACCGATGGCAGCGGCCACCCAAAATCAGCCCCCTCTAGAACGCCCCAACATCCCCTACGCTGCCGCATCACAGTTCAGATCACAGGTCGGATCACAGCAGGTCAATAGCCCCCTGCCAGCCGCCCATCACAATTTGGTTGATGAGCATCAACATTGGCAGCCAGCAGAAACCGTTTGGCACAATGACCAGCATCAGTGGCAGCGCTTATTCGATGCGTTGCCCGTGGGCGTGGCTTATATCAACCGGGATGGCTGCTATGGCTACGCTAATCAGGTTTATCAAAATTGGTTTCGTCCGAGTCCGGCTGATATTGCGGGTCAAGCTTTGAATGTAGTGCTGGGCAGCATGGGCTATGAGCATATCCAACCCCAAATTGATCGCGTCTTAGCCGGAGAGCCGGTTACCTACGAGATGGCAATGCCTGACGCGGCTGGCGGGACGCGCTATGTTCGAGCTACCTTGGTGCCGGATGTAGACGAACGGGGAATGGTGTGTGGATTTTATCGCTTTATCGTTGATCTAAGCGATCGCCACCAATTGGAAAGCGAGCTGTATGCGAGTCGGCATAAATACCAGACGCTGTTTGAAATTTTGCCCTTGGGGGTATCGATTACCGATGCAGCGGGCAATTTAGTCGAAACCAACCCGGCCTCTGAGCAGATTTTGGGAATCCCGACGACAGAGCACAACCAGCGCACCTGCGACGAACCGACTTGGCAGATAATTTATCCCAACGGCGACCCGATGCCTGCGGAAGACTACCCGGCCGTGCGGGCGCTTCGGGAAAATCAAGCAATTTTGGATGTGGAGCAGGGGATTATTCACCCCGATGGCAGTATTCGCTGGATTATGACCAGTGCCGCCCCGATTCCCATCGATGCCTATGGTGTGGCGATCGCCTACATCGATATTACCGAGCGCAAACGGCTTGAGCTTCAGCTGCAATCTTCCGAAGAAAGGCTGAGCAATGTTTTAGAAAACGTCAGTGCTTCCGTCACCCGTTTTCGCATGTTTGCTAACCATGACTGGGAGTATGACTATATTTCTAGCGGATGTGAGGTGGTTTTTGGCTATCCGCCCGAAGCGTTTCAGCGCAACAAAACCTTGTGGATGTCGCACGTCTTTCCCGCCGATCAAGAACGTGTCATCCAAGCCATGATTGAGACGGTATTTGCGGCAGGGCGCAGCGCTCAAGACTATCGGTTTTGCCATGCGGACGGCAGCGTGCGCTGGATTTCAGAAACCCTTTCGTCGTCGTGGAGTGAAGATAAACAGTGCTGGGTTGTCACCCTAGTGAGCATTGACATCAGCGATCGCAAAGCTGCCGAGGAAGCGCTACATCGCAGCGAAGCGACCAATCAAGCGATTCTTGCCGCTATTCCTGACTTAATCATCCGAATTCATCGCGATGGCACTTACTTGCAGGTGCATCGAAATACTGGCATTCGGCTGATTTATCCTGGCATTGTGGCCATCGGCAGCCATATTTCAGAGTGCTTACCCCCAGATATGGTTGAAGAACGGTGGCACTATATCCATCGCGCGCTTGATACAAAGCAGTTTCAGGTGTATGAATATACCGTGCACTTTGAGGATGAAACGCGCTACGAAGAAGCCCGGATTATCCCGATGGATAATGATACGGTTTTGGTGCTGGTGCGCGATATTAGCGATCGCAAGCGTGTCGAATTTGCCCTGCGCCATCGGGAACAGGAATTTCGCATGCTGGCCGAAAATGCGCCAGATTGCATTATGCGATGCGATCGCCAGTTTCGCTATTTGTATGTCAATCCGACCACAGAGCGACTGTCCCAGATGGCAAGGGCTGACATTGTGGGTAAAACCAGTGCCGAACTGGGCTTTGCAGATTCGCTGGTGCAGCTTTGGCATGGGGCGGTGGCGGAAGTTTTTAGAACAGGTGATGGGCAAATTTTGGAGTATGAACTCCCGTTGCCCTCTGGCGATCGCACCTTTTATTCTCGGATTGTGCCCGAATGGGGCGACGATGGCACCGTCTGCTCAGTGCTGATTGTGGCACGCGATATCACGGACTTGAAACGGGCCCAAAACGAGCTGCGGCGTCAGGCTGAACGCGAGCGGCTGCTGAGTACCGTCACTCAATATATTCGCCAATCGCTCGATTTGAGCCAAATATTAACGACGGCCGTTGATGAAATTCGCCACTTGCTGCACGCCGATCGGGTGTTGATTTATCAATTTAACAGCGACTGGAGTGGCGATATGGTTGCTGAATCGGTTGTTGCTCCTTGGCATCCAGTGATCGGCAGTTCTCACCACGATCCGTGTTTTACAGGTGCATTAGTCGATCGCTATCGGGGCGGCCATATTAGTCAGATCGACGATATCAATACGGTCAATCTCACCCCATGCTATCGGGATTTTCTGGCGAGCTTCCAGATTCAGGCGGCATTGACCATGTCTCTTCTCGATGGAGAACAGCTTTGGGGGCTGTTTTGCATTCACTATTGTGCAGCTGCCCATAGCTGGCAGGCGTGGGAAGTGGAGCTATTGCAGCGGGTAGTCGATCAAGTGGCGATCGCCATCCATCAGTCTCAGCTCTATACCCAAGTGCAAACCCTAAACGCCAACCTAGAGCAGCAGGTGCAGGAACGGACAACCCAACTCCAGCAATCGTTTGAGTTTGAAGCCTTGCTCAATCGCATTACTGAACGTCTGCGCAATAGTTTAGACGAACAGCGTATTCTCGATGCGGCCATTAATGAATTCGCTGAGCATCTCAATATCCAATTTGGCAATGTCGCTTTATATAATACCGTTGGATCATTGGCTGAGCACGATGAAAATATTGTGATCGTGAGTGAATATAACAGGCTGTCTCCCGCTTTATCAACATTTGTGATCTCCGCAGTCGAGTTTCCGCACATCCAATACCAAGTTCACCATAATGTTCAGTTTCAATTTTGTATGCCGCTGCCGATTGAGGGCGATCGCTGGCAAACGGCGCTGCTGTCGCCGATGGTTGACGAAAACAATATTGTGCTAGGCGATATTTTACTGTTGCGCAGTCAGGATCAATACTTCACGGAAACCGAAATGAAATTGGTGCAGCAGGTGGCCAATCAATGTGCGATCGCCCTACGCCAGTCTCGCCTTTACCAATCGGCCCAAAACCAGGTAACAGAGTTAGAACGCCTCAATCAGCTCAAAGACGACTTCCTCAGCACCGTTTCCCACGAGCTACGCACCCCCATGGCCAACATCAAAATGGCCACAGAACTGCTAGAAATCTATCTGGTGCAACAGGGCATCTTACCGCCCGAACTTTCGCTGGAAAATATTACCGAGCAAGCCTCTCCGATTATTCGCTATTTCCACATCCTCAAGGATGCAGAAGAACGAGAAATCACTTTAATTAACGATCTGCTCGACCTCGCCCGCATTGACGCCCAAACCGAACCGCTCAACCTGACCACCATTGCCCTGCAAAACTGGATTCCCCATCTGCTGGAACCGTTTCTGACGCGCACCCAGCAGCAGCGGCAGCAGCTTACCGTCGAGATTCAGACCGATATCCCCCCGTGCCAAATTGATCTGGCCCATTTTCAGCGGATTCTGAGTGAACTGCTCAATAATGCCTGCAAATATACGCCCGCCGGGGAAACCATTGGCGTAGTGGTCTGCGCTACGGCCGAATGGCTAGAGCTAAAGGTGTTTAACTCAGGGGTTGATATTCCCCAAGAAGAATGCGATCGCATCTTTGATCGGTTTTATCGCATCCCCAACAGTGATCCTTGGAAGCACGGCGGCACCGGGCTAGGGCTGGCGTTAGTCAAGAAACTGGTCGAATATATGGACGGCAGCATTAGCGTCGAACGTAGCCCCAACAGGATTGAATTTGCCATCCACCTGCCGCTGCTGCTGGAATCAGTGGGGTAGGGAAGCGCTTAACTGGGGATGGGGTTGAATACGACCGTAACCGTGGTGCCCTGATTGATCTGGCTGTCGATATGGATCTTGCCGTGGTGCAACTCAACGCACTGTTTCACAATCGATAGACCTAAACCTGTACCGCCAATGCCCTTGACGTTAGCACCGCGATGAAAAGACTCAAAGAGTCGCGGCTGGTCGTTGACCGGAATGCCAATGCCCTGGTCTTGGATGCGAAAAGAAATCGCTTCTGGGGTGCAGGCCAAATCAAAATAAACGTCGCTGCCCTGGGGAGAATATTTAATAGCATTCGACAGCAGGTTGGTGAGAATATGGCGCAGCAGTTTGGCATCCATAGAATAGAACGGGTTGCCCATGGCATCGAGGCCGCTGTAGCGAAACACAATGGTTTGGGGCGCGTTGAGCTGCGTCTGAAATTCTTCGACGAGGTTGCGGCAAATCCATAGAACATTGATCGGTTCTGGATGGTAAGTCAGTTTGCCAGATTCGGCTTGGCCAATAATTAGCACTTCTTCTAAAAGCTGGTTCATGTGCTCAACGGCCAGTTTGCCCCGCTGGAGGTGAAGTTGCTGCTGCTCTGGGGGAACAGGTGGATTTTGGCGTTCTAGCAAGTCAAAAATCAGCTTAATGGCGCTGAGGGGATTGCGAAATTCGTGGGAAACAATAGAGATAAATCGGGTTTTGAGTTCGTTTAGCTCTTTTTCTTTGCTGAGGGCGCGCTGCACGGCCACTTCGGTTTGGTGGCGGGTGAGAGCGATCTCGATAGCGGTGCTGAGCATATGGGTTTCGACCGGTTTGACCAAGTAGCCAAAGGGCTGGGTGGCCTTGGCCTGGGTCAAGGTGGCCGAGTCGGCGTGAGCCGTCAAAAAAATCACCGGCAGGTTAAACTGCTGCTGGATTTGGGCGGCTAGGGCAATGCCATCGACAGCCCCTTGGAGATGAATGTCCATCAAGACTAAATCAGGCCTGTGCTGCGTTACGGCCTGCAGGGCTGCATCTGCATGATTGGCGATCGCCACTACCTCATACCCCAGTTGCACCAGTCGCTGCTTGATATCCAGGGCAATCAATCGTTCATCTTCTACAATCAGCAGTTTGCGGCGCATGACG